>CADBUA010000054.1 GCA_902797665.1 uncultured Lachnospiraceae bacterium
ATCCTTCCCTGAGGGCTTTCTCCCGTGGCAGAAGGCCGCTGATGCACATGGCAGTCACAGTCTTTCCGCTTCCGCTCTCTCCAACCAGGGCATGGATCTCCCCCTTCTCCACGGACAGGGAGACGCCGTTCACCGCCCATCGCTCTGGACGGGCGTCGTGAAAGTGGACTCTCAGATTCTTCACTTCCAGAAGACTCATCTCTCTTCTCCTCTGCTCTTCCAAAGCTTTTCAGTGCTTCCCACTGCCAGAGCCTCTCAGGACCTTTCCATTTCCGGAAAAATATGTCGTAACTGTCCGTTTCGCTATGGGCACGTGCTGCGCAAAGCGAGGTCATACAGTTCAAAAGCGTGCGGCCGGCCGCACATTGAATGCGGGCGTAGGAGCCTCAGACCGGCCGAATGCCTGCAGGAGCCTGCGGCTGGACAGCCGCGATATGTCTTTTCAGGCCGCCGGGGCATCTCTTAGCTCCTGCTCCCCTCCTGAATCCCCTCCGAGAGAAGGGAAAAGGACAGCACCAGGAGGACCACCATAAAACCCGTCCCCAGGGCGTACCAGGGGGCTGTGCGAAGGTAGGTCTGGCTGTCCTTCAGCATGGATCCCAGACTCGCGTTTGGCGGCTGGATGCCGATGCCAAGAAAGCTCATGCTGGCCTCCGCGAGAATCGCATTGTTGAAGCCGATCGTGACAGCCGGCAGCAGCACCGTCAGGGTGTTCGGCAGGATATGCCGGATCAGAATCCCGGGGATGCTGACACCCATGAGGCGGGCGGACTTGATGTAGTTGAGTTCGACGATGCGGCTGTACTCGGTGCGCACCACCCGGGCAAAACTGGGAATAAAGAGAATCCCCAGCGCCAGAACAATGTTCCAGGCGCCTCCCCCGGTAAGGCTGACAATCACCAGCGCCAGAAGAATGGCCGGAAAGGCCGTGATCGTATCGCAGATCCGCATCAGGGCAGCATCCAGCGGACCGCCGAAATACCCGCAGAGGCTCCCAATCAGAAGTCCCATCGAGCCGCCGATCAGAATTACCAGGACAGCGATCAGAAAGCTCGTCCCGGCACCGGCGATCACCCGGGAAAACACATCCCTGCCAAAGTTGTCGGTGCCAAGGATATGGGCCGGGGACGGAGGCAGGGTCTTCTCCAGCGCGTTCATTCCCGTCACGCTGTAAGGAGTCCAGAAATAGCCGGTGACAATCATCCCTGTCAGGATCAGAGACAGAAGCAGCCCGGTGATAAACAAGGCATTCTTTTTCATGCAGCTCCTCCCGGAAAGACTATCTCAGCCGGACGCGCGGGTCCAAAGCCGCGTTGATCACATCCGCCAGAAAGTTGACTGTTACGATCCAGGCAGCCATCATCACCACAATGGCCAGCACCACCGGAAAGTCCCGGTTTCCGATGGAGGACAGAAGAAGACGTCCGATCCCCGGAATCGTAAACACCTGTTCGATGATGATGGTCCCCGTCATGATCTCCGCCGCGGACTGGGCAAGAAAAGTGACTGTCGGGATCATCGCGTTGCGAAGGACATGTCGCCTCAGAATCTGCCCCTTTGTCTCCCCTCGGCTTCTGGCTGTCAGCACATAGTTCTCCTTCTGCTCCGCCTGAATCGATCCCCGGAGCATCCGGACGGTCATCGCGCTTCTTGGGACAGCCATGGCCAGGGAGGGCAGAAACAGGCAGCGGAGACAGCCGGAAATGCTCTCCGAAAGCGGAACAAAAGCGCCGGGGGTAAAAAGCCTCAGCACATTTCCGAAAAGCCAAAGCATGAGAATCCCCAGAAAAAAAGGCGGAACCGCCATGCAGATCTGATCAAGAATGAGACTGATATGCCCTGTGAGCGGACGCTCCGAGCTTCCCGTCAGAATTCCCAGAGGCAGGGAGACAAGAAGCGTCATCAGAAAAGACAGAATGGTCAGAATGACCGTGATCGGAAGCTTTTCCGCGATCATGCCCTGGACGGGCATCTGATAACTGTAGCTGATGCCGAAATCCCCCCGAAGGAAGGAAGTCAGCCAATGAAAATACCGGAGGAGCACCGGCCTGTTCAGGCCGAGCTCCTCCCGGAGCGCCTCCGCCTTCTCCGCTGTGGCGGAGGTGCCCAGCATCTTGGTCACCGGATCCCCCGGGATCAGATTGAAGGCAAGGAAGGCCAGCAGAGAGACAATCAACAACGTCATAATGAGAGTACATCCTTTTTTGAAGACAAAGCGCATTTTCTGCCTTCCTTTCTGCTGCTCTGCTGTCAGCCAGGCCTTCAGCTGAGAGGGCAATGGGAAACCCACTGCCGTTCTCAGGCACCTTTTCAGGCGGGATGGATCTTCGAGAAGTCCACGGCATACAGCGGGTAGAATGAGAATCCCGTGTAAGCCGGATTCAATGCCACAAAATCAGCCAGATCCTGCAGATACACGTTAGCCGCCGTATCCGAGAGAATCTTCTGGCACTCCCTGTAGGCCTCTGCCTGTGCCTCCTCATCCACCGTGTCATGGGCTTTGGCAAAGGCCGCATCGTAGTCCTCATTGCTGTAGTTGATCATGTTGGAGCTGTCATCGGAAACCCAGCGCTTCAGAAGGGCATCCGGGCTCAGGTAAGCGGCGTCAAAACCGATGACTGTGGCTTCAAAGTCCCGCGCCCCGTAGACATCTGTCAGCCAGGTCTCCCAGTCCACCTGCTCGATGGAAGCCTTCACCCCCACCTGCGACAGGAGCTCGACGATCACCGTCGCCGTCTCCACATGCGGCTGGTAGTTGCCGGGCACCTTGATCGTGAAGGAGAAGCCTGTCTGCCCGGCCTCCGCGAGAAGCTCCATCGCCTTCTCCGGATTGTAGGGATAGGCATCCAGCAGAGACTCGTCAAAGTACTTTTTAAAGCTCGGGTAGATGGAGGAGCCGAGTTTCGCTCCATGCCCGTCCTCCGTCAGGGCAAGGATGGCATCCACATCAATGGCATAGCA
>CADBUA010000055.1 GCA_902797665.1 uncultured Lachnospiraceae bacterium
AGGATTTAGACAGATGTTGGTTCCGACAAAGGCAAAAGTAGGTGTTTTCTCCGTCGCGCTTCAGGCGTATCTACCGCAGTTTCCGTCATTGCTGCCGGAGTTTCAGAAGCAGTATGAGGATTTTAAAAAGTCGATCCCGGACAGCGTTGAGCTGATTGACGGCGGGATGGTCACCAGCAAGGAGGAGTCCCAGGCAGCAGGGGACAGGTTCCGCGCGGCGGATGTCGATCTGGTGTTTCTGCAGCTTCTGACCTACTGCACCTCCTACAACATGCTTCCCGCGGTCAAGGACCTGGATGTTCCGGTGGTTCTGGTCAACCTGCAGAAGGTGAGATGCCTTGACTTTGAGACCGCTGACATTGCGGATTGGCTGGGAATCGGCTACGCTGGCGGCGCGGTCGGTGAGATGGTTGCGGATTTGAACCGCTACGGCAAGCGGCACGCGGTCATCACCGGCGTCGTCGAAGGGGGAGACCCGCTGGTTGAGAAAGAGATCGGAGAGTGGTGCAAAGCCGCTCAGGTCCGCCGCAGGTTCCGCGATACCAACCTTGCCCAGATCGGGCGCCCCTACCCCGGGATGATGGATCTCTACATTGACGAGTCCAACCTCTATCACAGAATGAGCGTCTACACCAAGCAGTTTGACTGGGAGAAGATGTGGGCGATTGCCGATGATGTGACAGATGAGGAAGCCATCCGCAGAAAGGCGGAGGACATCATCGACACCTTCGATATCGAAGGTGGTGGAAGCGTCGAGAAGGTCTGGGACATGGCCAGATATGTGCTGGCTTTTGAACAGTGGGTCGAGGATGAGAAGATCGGCCTGATCGCCTCACACTATGATGGCTTCGCCAAAGGGCAGGCTGGTGTGCTCGACAGCATGCTGATTCCGGCCTTCTCCATGCTGATCAAGCAGGGCGTGGCCTGTGCGGTCGAAGGGGACATCAAAGTCGCCATGGGCATGAGCATCATGAAGACACTCACCGGCTGCTGCCAGCTGTCGGAGTTCTACACCTTCGACTTTGACAATGACATCGTTGTCATCGGTCACAGCGGTTCCGGCGATGCCTGCATTTCCACCGAGAAAAAGCCAACGATGAAGATCGTTCCGGTCTTTCACGGCAAGACAGGCGGCGGGTATCTGACCCAGTTCTATCCGCCGATGGGGCCGGTCACCTATCTGGCCATCACCCAGGACGAGGACGGGAAGTTCAGCTTTGTGGTCTCTGAGGGGGTGAACGAGCCCGGCCCGATTCTCAGGACGGGCGACACCAACATGCGTACCCGTTTTGCCATCGGCGCCAGGGAGTGGAACAACCGCTGGTGTGAGTGCGGTCCGACGCATCACTTTGCGGCCGCTCCGGGGAGACTGACGGACACAATTCTCAAGGTCGCGAAAATCCTCAACGTGCCGGTGACGGTGGTCTGAACAGATGGGCGCAAGCGTGAACGCGCTGGAGATATCTGAGGGATGCAGATTCAGAATTTCCGGGTGCGCGTGAGAAGATGATAAATGCTAACTGTCCGGTCCGCTTTGGATACTTTTCGCCGGGCGAGGTCATGCAGTAAAGAGCAAAATGGATATGGGGACAGGCTTTGCCTGTCCCTTTTGCATCTGGGAACTGTTCAGCCAGTTTGCGCTTCAGCGTTCATGCAGAGAAGGGACCGGGCCTATTCCATGCGGGCGCAGGAGCCTCAGCCTGGCCGAATGCCTGCAGGCGCAGGAGCCTTTTGTTCTCACGTCCAGGAGAACTTGCCAGCTATCATCCGGGGCCGCGGCATATGCAGAGGCACCAACGATTTTCCCACGGCAAATCTGAACTGGTTCCAGGATATGAGCTCCCGGGACAGGAGGCTGAAAGTCCAGGAAGGAGAGGAAGAATCCGTGAAAGGCCTTTTTGGACGATCATTGTGGATTCGTGTAATCGGAGTGTCCTTACAGCCCGAAGCGGCCGGAGTGCTTCCTGAACAGGGAAAATGGACTCAAACAGGGAAGGAATACAGCTTGAATTAAAACATCTTTAACTATTCTGTCAGGCTTCTTTATGGATTCTCTTCTATAATGTCAAAAGTTGGCAGAGGGGAAGTCTGCCCAGATGAGAACTCCTGAATCACGATATTGATGGAGATTTTCATGAATCTAAAAGGAGGAAAAGAATTATGGGTAAAAATAGAATTCTGCAGCGCTTCATCTGTCTGATCGGAGCCCTGCTTCTGGCCATTCTGTGCTTCTCTCCTCGGATGACCTTCGGTGCCGATGTGGAGGAAGAGGATTTGATCATCCTGACAGCCAAAGCCAGCGGGAAGACCTGCAAGCTCACCTGGAATCCGGTGCTGGACGCGAACAAATATGTGATCTATCTGGCGGAGTACGCGGAGAATGCCAACCCCAAGACGCCGAAGAAGTATAAGACGGTCTCCGGAAACAGCTATTCTTTCCGCATGAAGAAGGGCTATGATTACATGATGAAGATCGTAGCCTACGAAGGTTCAGACAGGCTATGCAAGAGTCTGCCTGTGATCACCTTCGCCGGGAAGCGGGATACGGTCGGGAAGGCGACAAAGGTGAAGCTCGCCAAAACGACCATTTCTGTCGAAAAAGGGAAAGACGCGGATATCGACTGCAGCATCAAGATGAGCGGGCCGGATTCCCAGGGGGATGTTCTGGATGATTACCGCTATGTCTCCAATGATGAGGAGATCGCCGAGGTCGACGACAGTGGGACGGTCTATGGCAATTCCGTCGGGACCTGCACGGTCTATGTGCTGGCAGTGAACGGCGTGAAGGCCGCGGTTCGTGTGAATGTCACGGAGCCCAAAAAGCCGGTGGACAATAACTATAAGATCTCCTTTGACCCCAATGGTGGGACTGGTACGATGGCAGGCATTGCCGCGGCTCCGTCGGCCTCGATCGCGCTGCCGGCAAATACCTTCACCCGCTCCGGCTATACCTTTGCCTCCTGGAATACCAAGGCGGACGGAAGCGGAGTCAAGTACGCGGATAAGGCTTCTGTCAAGGGCCTTGCTTCTCAGGGACAGACCGTCACCCTGTATGCCCAGTGGACCCAGGCTCTGACCGTGACCTTTGACAGCAATGGGGGAAGTGAAGTTCCAGCTCAGAACATCGTCTCTGGCGGCAAGGTGGTGAAACCCGCAAATCCCACAAGAAGCGGCTATGTCTTCAACGGCTGGTACCTGAAGAACCTGGAGGAATACGATTTCAATACGCCGGTGACCTCCAGCTTTACGCTGCTTGCCAAGTGGACCAAGGCCTTTACGGTCACTTTCGACTCCAACGAGGGGAGTAAGGTGGATCCTCAGAGCGTTACAAAGAATGAGAAGGCAAAAAAGCCGGCGGATCCGACCAGAGCAGGCTACAGCTTTGATGGCTGGTATACGACTCAGATGGCGCTCTACGACTTTGAAAGCCCGGTGACAAAAGACTTCACGCTGTACGCGAAGTGGACCCCCATCTCCTACACAATCAAATTTGATGCCAATGGCGGGACCGGGTCCGTCCCAGCGGACATCACAGCAGTCTATGACAAGAACCTGAATCTTCCGTCAAATGCTCTGACCCGCACAAACCTGACGGCAAGCGGATGGAACACGAAGCCAGACGGCAAGGGCACTCATTACGACAGCAGCGCGACGGTGAAAAACCTGACCGATAAGAAAGATGCTGTGATCACCCTTTATGCCCAGTGGGCCATGTAAACGTATCGTGCCTTGATCCCATATCCCGCCCCTTAAGGCGCTGGCGACTGGACAGCTGCGATAATAGATAGAAGAATCGGTTTTCTACATTCTGATAGAGAGATAGAGGCAGGCAGGGACTTCTCTGCCTGCTTTTTAATGGTATTCTGCTGACTTTTTCTCCAATTGTCCCTCTCTGGGCGTTTTTTTCCAGGCTTCATAAACAATTTCATGGATCTTTGAAAAACCTTCAGGTTGTTTGCCCGATAGCTTTAGGGCCCTTTGTTATACTGAAGCCGCTTGGATGGGGACTTCTGGTCAGCATCTGAACAACATGAGTGAAAGCGGAAGGGCTTTGAAGGCCTGGGTCCGATGGATGTGATATACCCGCGAGCGCAAGCATATACGACAGAATTGGCGCGAGCGGGCATATACCGGTGAAACACCTGGCAAATTCGAATGGTTCCCGGTATAGACATAGAGATATGGCAGGCAGGGAGGAAGGTCTATGGGGAGAGTGAAGAAGTTTCAGGTTTTGGTCTTGCTGGCCGCGGCAGTGTTTCTGGCGGCCCTCATTTGCCGCCCGGTGCGGTCTTATGCCGCCAACGCGGAGGATAAGATTATCATCCTGACCGCGGAGACTTCCGGGAAAACCTGTAAGGTGAGCTGGAATCCTGTGAATCAGGCGACACGGTACGTTTTGTTTCGGGCAAAATATCAGGAGGGCGGCCAGGCAGGAAAACTGAAGAAGTTCCAGGAGTTTTCTGGAAACATCCTCAGCTACAACTTCAGTATGAAGACCGGTTATAACTATCAGCTGAAGATCGCTGCCTATCAGGGATCTGTCAAGGTCTGCAAAAGCCTTCCGGTGGTTACCTTCGCCGGAAACCGGGATATTGTCGGCAAAGCGTCAAGGATTCAGGCGGAACTGAACACTCTGACGCTCACAACAGGAAATACCATAAAGCTTAATGCCGCTGTAAAGGTCATCGGTGGAACGGAGCAGCAGGACACGGTTTTCCCTCCGATCCGTTACCTGTCCAACAATGAGGCAGTCGCTGTGGTGGACGCGAATGGAAACGTGACGGCAAAGAGCGTAGGAGAAGGAAGGATCTACCTGCTGGCTGTGAATGGCGTGAGCACGGAAGTCAAGGTCGTGACCAGCGCGCCGGTTCCGAAGAACTATACCATTGCGTTTGAGGCCAACGGTGGAAGCGGGCAGATGCCCGCCATGACACCGGCAGTATCTGAAACCGTGAACCTTTCAGCGAACACCTTCACAAAGGATGGGCATATTTTCAGCACCTGGAACACGAGACCGGACGGAAGCGGGATGATCGTTTCCGACAAGGCACCGGTCACGGCGCTGACTGCCGCGGGTAATACCATCACCCTTTACGCCCAGTGGTCCAGGATCTACACCATCTCCTTCGATGCGGCAGGCGGCAGCCAGGTGGCAGCCATCAAGATCAAGGCGGGCACACTTGCCGGGAAGCCGGCGGATCCCACCCGGGATGGCTATCTCTTTGGCGGGTGGTATCTGAAGACAGGACAAAGCTTTGACTGGTCAAAGCCTGTGAATCAGGATGTAAGTCTGGTGGCCAGGTGGGATATGGCCTTCAATGTGACGTTTGAGACCAACGGAGGAAGCACAGTTCCGGTTCAGAAGATCGCGAGCGGAGGGAAAGTGACCAGACCCAGCAATCCGACCAAGCCGGGATACACCTTCGGTGGATGGTATACTGCCAACATTCAGCCTTACAACTTCGATAAGCAGGTGACGCAGTCCATGACCCTCTACGCCAAGTGGGACGGCTTGAGCTACACAGTCCGTTTCAGTGAGAATGGAGGCGCGGGGACCAGACCTTCTGACATTGTGACGAACTATGAGGGGACCATCACACTGCCCAGCAATAACTTTACGCGTTCCCATTTCAAGGCGAACGGCTGGAACACGCAGGCGGACGGGAAGGGAACCCACTACAACAATGGAGCGGTTGTCTCCGGCCTGACGGCAAGTTCGAACGGGTATGTCACCCTCTATGCTGAGTGGACCGGCGCCCAGTACACCATTTTGTACTACACGGACCGGAACGCTACTGCTGTGGCGAAGACAGAGACCAGGACATATGACGGCAATCCGATCGTTCTGAAGCCAGACAACCTCAAGGGAAGCGATGGCTGGCACATTGCCAGATGGCAGGTCAGTCCTTCCAGCACCTACAAGGGGAGTTCCTATTCCTCGTACTATCCCTACACTGGCTACACGAACGTGTACAATGATACCTTCGGTGTGAATGAGGGGATTCCGGCTTCCATGTTTGACTATTATGTCAGTGACAACGACGGCAGGCTCACCATGGTTGTGTATGGGATCTGGGAAGTGAACAGATAAGCAGGCATCATAGAGACAAGCAGGATCGGGGCAGGCGGAGAATTCTCCGTCTGCCCTGTTTTTGCCTTCAGGAGTTTCAGAAAAATGATCAGGTGACTTCAGGCCAGGCCTATATGGCCGGATCACAATGCTGTCCTTTATATCAAAGCTTGTTCTGTTCTCAGAGTGTATCTGACACCCAGAGTGTATCTGACACCATTACTCTGAATGAGGGTTCCAGAGTCTCTTTTGCCTTTTAATATAGAATACACATAAAGTTTTAATAGATACTAATGCATTTAATGCAAAAATAAAACACATATCAATAAAACCAACAATTTATCTCTCGTGACGCTTTTATCTTTTTGAGGCGTCCAAGGCAGCCTGCCCTTTACATTCAAGCAAGCTCATATCAGGGAGAAGCTGCTGGACTGGAATCATATACGAGAGGCAGTTAGGATTTGCCGCAGGCGAATCGTCAGTGCCACTCGTATACCGCGGCCACTGACGAGAACTGGCAGATTCTCCTGGCTGCGAGTATAAATGGGGTTCAGGCTATTCCATCCACATTCAGTCTTCATGCTTTCATCACTGATTGACAGAAAGCTGCGGGACCAGGCTGACACGGTAAATCCTGCAGCCGTGTGCGGGGACCTTTGCGGAGAAGCATTCAGTAAAGGTTCCAAGATCCTGATGCGAAAGACAATCGTAAAAATGGAGTCTCTGATTATTTCGGGCTGATAGTCCCAGATCCCAGAAAGGGAAGCCTGCCTGCTGTTCATTTTCCGCGAAGTTGAAGATCCCGACAGCATAATCTCCCCCCGCGAGAGGCCGGACCAGTGTAAATGCGTCAGGACTGCAGGGACAGGTAAGCTTGTAACAGGTGCGGGCCTCCGGGTCCTGATTGATGGCGATCAGATCGCGGTTTTGCAGGAGCGCCTTGACGGACGGATCCAGATGACGCAGGTCGCAGCCGATGATCAGAGGAGAATTCAGCATTGCCCACAGGGCAAAATGCGTTTGATACTCTTCGAAAGAACACCCCTCCGACGTGGTTTCGGGATTGCTGCCCTGGCCATACATCCCCGCAACCAACATATCCATATCATTGAAGCATCCGGTGCTGCCATCTTCCAGATCCATCAGCCGTTCCTCCGTGATGCTTTTTATGGAATTCCAGCTATCCCGGATATCAATGGTGGAACGGTAGGTGTGTGCTCCTGTAGAACGAATCCATTTTCTGACATCCTCCGTGCCCCACTGACATGCGGCCAGGAGGATATCCCTCCCTGAATTGCGCAGTGCCAGGCTCATCCGTCGATACAGAAGTTCAGATCCGAGAGAAGAGGGGCGGTGGCAGTTGTCATATTTCAGATAATCGACACCCCATTTCGCAAACAGCAGCGCGTCCTGATTTTCGTGCTCGAAGCTGCCTGGATAGCCGGCGCAGGTCCGTACTCCGCAGCAGGCATAGATTCCGAATTTCAGACCTTTGTCATGGATATATCGGATGACAGGCTCGATACCATTGGAAAATCTGGATCTGGAGGGGACCAGTCTGCCGGAAGGATCCCGGTCCTTTTCAAGCCAGCAGTCATCCAGAATCAGATACTGATAGCCGCAGTCCCGGTATCCTTCGGAGACCAGAATATCGGCCATCTCCATGATCAGCGATTCATCATAAGTGTCAAAAAAAGTATTCCACGAATTCCATCCCATGGGAGGGACATTTGCAAGATCATTTCTCATGCTTTTTTCTCCTGTATTCTGAAGGACTGATTCCCTCGTATTTTCGGAAAATTCTTGAAAAATTCAGCTGATCCTCGTAACCGACCTTCTCACTGATTTCCTGGATCTGCCAGTTTGTACTGTCAAGAAGCTCTTTTGCTTTCTGCATCCGGACCTGCAGCAGATATTCCTGAAGGGAAATTCCTTTTGCTTTTTTGAATGTGGAAGACAGATAGCCCCGTGAAAAGCCGATGAAGCTGACTACATCGTTTACCGTGATTGTCCGGTAATTGTAGTGAATAAAGGTGGCAGCACTGTCAATGTATTCTTCGACCGGCTTTTTGTTCTGGAGCTCTGCCGCAACTGAAGCGTACCCCCCGGCTTCCATGGCAAGAGACAGAAATTCCAGCAGAATTCCATTGCGGTATAGTTCATTGATACGGTTCATTTCGGGTTTTTGGTGCATTTTTCGGATCAGATCGAAGAAATTTTCAGGAGGTACGGAGGAAGGCAGGGTATAGACTCCGTCTCTAAAGCCGATTTCTTCGATGGTTTTTCGGGCACTGCTGCCATGAAAGGTTACCCAGCAATAGCTCCAGGGCTCATCATTGTCCGCGGCGTAAAAGGCTTTCTCACCGTCTTTCAATAGAAACATCTGTCCGCCATGGATTTCGTATTCGTGGCTGCCTGTCCGAAGAATTCCTTTACCGGAGCGTACAACGTGGAGGTGAAAACAATCACGGATATCCGGGCCGCATGCAGCGCCGGGATCACAGTCTTCCATTCCGCAGGCCACAAGATAAAGATCCCCCAGCTGTTCATGATCATATTCAAGACAATGATAATGGATATTCCGAACGGCGGTATCGACTCGCTTCATGATTTCTCCTGCTGTCTTTTGCTGAACCGGTATATCGGTGTGGCCGAAGGCAGTCTTTTCTGCGGAAATATGCCAGTAAGCCTGCAGGGATAGTCCCTGCAGGCTGCCTGACTGCATCGTTTGTTCTTCAGGGATTGTTTCACGATCTCTGAAGAAAACTTACTCGTTTGCGAGAACTTCGTTCATCATTTCAGCCATCTTGACACATACGTCTGCCATGCTGTCCGGGTTCTGCCAGGCTTCGATCAGTCCTGTGGTGAAGCCGCCTTCCCAGGCTGTCGTATAGCGGGATGCCGGATGCTGGATCAGAACGCCGTCTTTTTCGACAGTCAGGAATGGAGAAATGTCCATGCCTTCAAAGGCGTTTGCAAAAGCGTCGGAAGCCCCTTTGTAAGCTGCCATGGTTACTCCGAGTTCAGACTGCTTCAGCTGCCCTTCTTCGGAGCAGAAAGCAGAGATCAGATCATAGGCGGCCTGTGGATCATCGGTATTGTGAGCCGCAGCCCATCCAAGACCATTGTAGAGAGAACATCTTTCTCCTTCGTCGCAGGAACCGTTTCCGTTGGAATCATAGTAAGGTATTTCAGCCCAGGCATAATCGGCGGAGTTTTCTGCTGTATAGAAGGTATTGACCATCCAGGAACCCTGCAGCATCATTCCTACGATACCGGAGAGGAACATGACATCCGGATCGGTAACGGCCATCAGATCCTGTTCAGGCATAGCCGGGAAGAGGTTCTCGGCCAGATATGTCATTGCTTTGATTGTGTTTTCATCGTCCATTCCGGATCTGGTATTGTCATCGGAAATCAGCTTTCCGCCAAAGTCATAGATAAAGTTATACCAGCCATCCTGTCCATCATTGGTGTTCATGGCTGTGCCGTAGACGCCATCATCCTTTCCTGCTTCGGAAATAGCCTGTGCAGCTGCACAGTAATCATCCCAGCTCCAGTCGCTGGTCGGATAATCGACGCCATACTTGTCGAAGATGGATTTGTTATAAATCAGGGCGATGGTGTCATGATCTTTCGGAAGCGCGTACTGGATATCATTGTTTCTGTAAATATCCACAATGCCTTCATAGTAGTTTGCCAGATCGATCGCATCGTCGGCTTCGATGTAATCGTTCAGGTTGAGAAGCATCTCTGCATCCATGTACTTCTGAGCTTCGTTGATATGCATCCAGAAGACATCCGGGAGCTCTCCGCCGGAAGCACCTGCTTCCAGAAGGGTCCAGTATTCATTCCAGCTGATTACGTTGATGTCTACCTTAACGCCGGATTTTTCAGACCATTCATCGGCGATCTGCTGCAGACCTGCCAGCTGATTGTTGTCCCAGATGGCAACCTGAAGATGGTCGGTGGAATAGCTGCGCTCCTCAGCAGACACTGTGGCAGGAGATAGTGCCGAGCAAGACAGTACAAGAGAGAGCGCGACAGAGGATACTTTTTTCATTCTGTTCTTCATGGAAAACCTCCTTGATGCGGGCTGGTGATCAGTTTATTTCCTGTTGAAATAACGATAGCACAGGAGGTATGGAGAAAGTATGCCCGAAAGCTATCTGAATATGGAGATTTGTCCGGTCGGCCGCAGAGCCCAAAGGCAGCTGCGAATCATTATAGGGAATGGACAGTTATAAAAGCATAGCAAAAAATCTCAGAATATTATATAAAGATGGTGTTTGATCAAT
>CADBUA010000056.1 GCA_902797665.1 uncultured Lachnospiraceae bacterium
GGATCAGCAATGCTTATATGCGGGATCTGCGCTTTGGGCCAGAGGGCATTCTCTATGGCCTGACCCAGGACGGCTCCATCTTTTCCATGAAAGACGGTGTCATCGAGAACTACCTGGATAAAGACACGATCCGCATCAAGGGAGTGATCAGTTTTCTCCCGGACCCAGTACACCCGGGAAGGGTGTACGTCGGAACAGAGAGCTCTCAGCTTTACTACGGCAGCCTGGAGAGCAACTTTGGCGCGATGAGCATCAAGGATATCGCGCCGCTGTCCTATGTGGAGCGATTTGAATACATCGATGGCAAAATCTGGATTTGCGCGGGCGACGGCATCGGTGTGATCGACGGGCAGGACTTCCGGCGGCTGAAAAACCTGCCCATGAACAACTCGATCCAGCACATGCTGGTGGACTATGAGGGCAACCTATGGTTTGCCTCTTCCCGGCAGGGCGTGATGAAGATCGTGCCGAATCAGTTTTCCTACCTCAATGACCGCTATGGCATCCCGGATGCCGTGGTCAACGCTACCTGCATGTACAGGAATCGGCTGTTTGTAGGAACAGATTCCGGGTTGATCGTGATCGGGCCGCGCGGCGTGATCGACAGTCTGCCGCTGACAAAGGCGGTGACGGCCAGCGGAGAGGATCTCGGCGCGACTGATCTCATCGAATGGCTGGAGGGCTGCCGGATCCGCTCCATCATCCGTGACAGCAGCGGAAAGATCTGGATCGCCACCTGGCGGAAGTATGGACTTTTGCGCTATGACCAGGGGGAGGTGATGGCATTCACCCAGGCGGACGGTCTGTTTTCAGACCGCGTTCGCGTGGTCTGCGAGCGAAAGGACGGAGGGATGCTGCTGGCAAGTACTGGCGGAGTCAGCGTCATTCAGGGTGACGAAGTAGTGGAGAGCTACGGAGCGGATGCGGGTATCATTAATACAGAGATCCTTACCGTGGCTGAAGGTACAGACGGCGATATCATCATGGGCTCCGACGGCGGTGGGATTTACATTGTAGGCGCGGCCGGAACACGGCACATCGGAATGGAGGAAGGCCTCAGCTCAGAGGTCGTGATGCGCGTAAAGCACGACGCCTCCCGGAATATCTTTTGGATCGTTACCAGCAATTCCATCGCCTACATGGATGCCGATTACAAAGTGACAACCGTGCGGATGTTCCCATATTCGAACAATTTTGATCTCTATGAGAACAGCAAGGCCGATATATGGGTCCTGAGCAGCAACGGCATCTATGTGGTTCCCGCCCAGGAACTATTGGCCAACGGCGACATTAATCCTGAGTACTATGGAATAGCTAACGGATTGCCTTGTATTGCCACGGCAAACAGTTACAGCGATCTGGACAGTGAGGGGAACCTGTACATTGCCGGCAACTCGGGCATCATCAAGGTCAATATCGAGCAACCCTTTGAGAACGTCAACGAACTGAAAGCCGGAGTGCCCTATGTGGAGGCGGATGGCGAGCGCATATACCCGGATGAAAACGGAGCGTTTGTCATTTCGAAGAATACGAACAAGCTGACTGTTCCCAGCTTCGTGTTCAACTATTCTCTGAACAATCCCCAGGTGAGCTTCCTGCTGGAGGGATTTGACCGGCAGATGAAGACCATAAGACGAAGCGACCTGGCGCCCATTGACTACACCAACCTCCGAGGCGGCACCTATCACTATGTCATGCAGCTGCATGACAACATGGGCCGGGGCAACAAGGTCGTCTCCGTACAGATCATAAAGAAGAAGAAATTCTATGAGCAGGCATGGTTCGACATCGTGGTGAGCCTGCTGATGCTGTTCCTGCTGGAGGAGAGCGTGCGCTTCTACGTTCGCAAGAAGACCCGTGCCCTTGAGAAAAAGCAGAAGGAGACCATGGCGCTGGTTGCCGGCATCACCGAGGCCTTCGCAAAGGTCATCGATATGAAGGACCGGTATACGAACGGCCATTCCACACGCGTGGCGAAATATACGGCCATGCTTGCAAAGGAGCTGGGGTATGACGAGGAGACGGTGGAAAAGTACTATCGCACCGCCCTTTTGCATGATATCGGCAAGGTAGGCGTACCCTATGAGGTGCTGAACAAACCCGGCAAGCTGACGGACGAGGAATACGAGATCATCAAGTCCCACAGCAGTCAAGGCTATGAAGCATTGAAACAGATCTCCATCATGCCGGAGCTGGCCGTGGGTGCGGGTGCGCACCACGAGCGTCCGGACGGCAAGGGGTATCCCAGACACCTGAAGGGGGATGAGATTCCCCGCGTAGCCCAGATCATCGCTGTGGCGGACTGCTTCGACGCCATGTACTCAAACCGTCCCTACCGCAGGAGGATGAATTTTGAGAAGGCTGTCTCCATCATCAAGGAGGTCTCCGGCACCCAGCTGACGTCCGATGTGGTGGACGCCTTCCTGCGCCTGGTGGAAAAGGGAGAGTTCCGCGCTCCGGACGACATTGGCGGCGGCAGCACGGAGAATATCGAGAATATCAGGAACTAGCTCTGAATATCTGAATGCAGGATGACGGCTCAGAAAGGAGCTGACCCTTTGATGATTCCCGCTATCGTTTTGCGTTGCCCCTCAGCCGTGAAAGTGTATTTGAGGGGCAACGGGAACAGAAGCGGTTTTTCGGGTAA
>CADBUA010000057.1 GCA_902797665.1 uncultured Lachnospiraceae bacterium
AGGCACCTGACTGCGGTCAAACTCCTCGCCGCGGGCTCGGGCTTCCGCGATCTTCTTCTGCCAGAAAACAAAGCCTTCCTCGAGCCAGGCAGTCCCCTTTGCTTCGATCAGGTTGCTGCGGTGCCAGGTCACGCAGTCGTCATCGGAATAATCCATGAAGCACCGCCACAGGCCGCGCTCCACGGAGGCGGGAGCCAGCACGCGCCCGCTCTTCAGAACGATCGGCTTATTGCGGACGGGGCCGCGTCCTCCCGAGTCATCGCCGGGGACCATTTCACGGGGTTCGGACCAGGTCTTGCCCATGTCTTTCGATTCAATGACATAGGTACGCCAGTCCGGAATAGGATAGCCTACTTTGTAGAACAGGAGGATGCGTCCGTCTTTCGCCTCGAACAGCACGGGATTCCAGTGCGGTTCCATGGTAGACGCCACGCAGCGTGCTTCCCCGAAACCCTTCTCATCCTTTTCCGCAAGCCAGATGGAAACATCGTTATTGCTCTCCCGGCTGCCGCCGAACCACGCGGTCAGGACATGTCCGTTTTTCAGCGGAAGCACGGTGGAAGCGTGATGGGCCAGTGTTTTTTTCACGCTGATAATCAGCTGATGTGTTCTCAGTTGAAGCATTCCTTTGATCCGCCGTTTTTCTCGGCGGCTCCTTTTTTCAGCGGTCATTTTTGAAAAGGGAGAGCGCACTCGGGATTGCGCTCTCCCCCATTGGGATCCTGGAATCAGATTAACGCTTGAAAGCAGTGTTGAAGAGTTCTTCGAGCTTGGCAAC
The DNA here is from genome assembly GCA_902797665.1 of uncultured Lachnospiraceae bacterium. GTDB lineage: Bacteria > Bacillota > Clostridia > Lachnospirales > Lachnospiraceae > Porcincola. Next base: position 779 of record CADBUA010000057.1, read on the forward strand.
ACCGGCGTTGTTGAGTTCAGCAACGAAGGCGTCCCACTCGTCCATGCTGCGCTCGCCATGGATGAAGCGGTCGATCTGGCTGTCGAAGATGGTGTCCAGACGGAGCTCCAGTTCGGCGATCTGCTCATTTTCTTCCGTGGTGAATGCGGGGACCAGAGGCTTGAAGTCGATCAGGCCGGCTTCGGTGTAGCCGCGGATCTCTTCGCCCAGATCGATGAACAGCTTACCGGAGGTCTGCAGATAAGTGCCCTCATCGATGTAGGGAGTCCAGCACCAGCAGCCGACGCCCAGGATGGACTGGATCGCGTTGAACTGGTCAACAGCGTCCTTGGTCTGCTCCATGATGGAGTCGACGACCATCGGATGGCCTTCTTCGTCGATGTAGTAGGTCTCGCCTTCGATACCGAAGTTCATGACCTTTACGCCTTCATCAGTGAAGCACCAGTCGAGCATCTCAAGTACGCGCTCCACTTCGGGGCACTTCTTGGAGATCACGATACCATCGGACCAGTCGAGTTCGTAGCGCAGTTCACGGGTAGAGGTATGGTCATTGGCGAGCGGGGGCACGATAACCATCTTCCAGCCTTCACCAGCCTGATCGAAAGCGGGCTGGAATACACGGGCCAGGAAGGAGTCGTTATCCTTGAAGTACACGACCTTGCCGGTTGTGATCTTCTGCCAGAGTTCGTCACGGGTAGAGGTCTGATAGTCGGGATCGATCAGGCCGTCTTTCCATGCGTTGGCCAGGTACTGGATGACATCCTTGAAAGCGGGCTGAACGGGACCATAGATCCACTTGTCCAGATCCTTCTCATAGTACATGCCGCGGTCACCGTCGAAGGTGCCAAAGCCGCCGGAGCCCATCGGATAGGCCAGAGCGCCGATCAGACGGGTGGTGCCGGCACGGCTGCCGAAGAAGTAAACATCAGGATGCTTTTCCTTGATCTTCAGCATCGCATCATACAGTTCTGCCCAGGTGGTAGGCATCGGGATATTCTGCTCTTCCAGCAGGTCAACACGGATCTGGCCGATAGGAGCGATGTCGATGCGGTTGTACTCCAGGTCACGCATCAGATAGAGGTGCTTCTCGCCGTCCTCATCGATGGTCTCATAGGTGCGGGTAGCATTGATGCGGTTATCGGCTTCGATCAGGCCCAGGTAGGTGGGCAGCTGCTCCCTGTAATCATACAGGTCGACAAGCATCTCATCCACGTCCTCGATACCCTGGAATGTGGACAGGGAAACACCGGCGATCAGGTCCGGCAGAGAGTTGGTGGAGAAGAACGAGGCCACCTTCTGGCTGTAGTCGCTGGAAGGAATGGGCTGCAGGGTGATGTGGATGTTGAACTTTTCTTCAATGAACTTAAGGTTCGCCGTATCCTGCAGGATGGGCTGCAAGGTGTTCTCGGACAGAGCCAGTTTGATTTCCAGCGGGGCTTCCGCCAGGGACATGGCGGGCAGCAGGGAGATCGTCATCAAGGCGACAAGAACCAGGGCGAGCAAACGCTTCATGATGGTTACTTCCTTTCTTTTCTTTAGAGAAATGAGAGACTATTTTCCTCGCTCCCCCCGTTTTTCCCGAAAAAAGCGGAGGAAAGCGTTAAGAAACATGTGGCAGCGCGTATCAGCCCTTCAGGGAGCCGACCATAATGCCCTTGGTGAAGAATCTCTGCAGGAAGGGATATACGGCCAGGATAGGCGCTATGGTGATGAAGATGGCGGCGTATTTCAGGCTCTGGCCCACCAACGCGGAATCGGTGGAGGTATCAGTGGCCTGGGAGGAAAGGACGATGTTGCGCAGGATCATCTGCATGGGGAAGTCTGCTTTGTTGTCGAAGTACAGCAGGGCGGGCATGAATTCATTCCATTTGCCTACCGCGTAGAAGAGGATCATGCTGGCCACTACAGGCTTTGAGATGGGCAGGATGATCAGCAGGAAGGTCTGCATGTCGTTGGCGCCGTCCAGGTTGGCAGATTCGTAGATCTCCTCCGGAATATTCTGGAAGAACGTGCGCATGATCACCATGTTGTAAACATTGATGGCAGTAGGCAGCAGGATCGCGAAAATGGTGTTTTTCAGGTGCAGTGAAAATACGACCATGAAGTTGGCGACCATACCCACATTGAAAAGCATGGTGAAGATCACGAGGAAGTTGAAAAAGCGGCGTCCGAAGAACTTGGGACGGGAAAGCGGGTACGCACACAGTGCTGTCATGAACACAGCCAGCGACGTACCCAGCACGGTGTACTTAATCGTGTTCCAGTACGCATGCGGAACGGAATTGTCGCTCAGGAGCGAACGGTAGGTGTACAGCGTCCATCCCTTGGGCCAGAATTTCACCTCTCCGCGAAGGACATGATAACCGCCGGAAAAGGATACGGCCAGCATATGGACCAGCGGGAAGAGGACAAAGAAGCAGAACAGCAGGAGCAGGATGGTGTTCAGGATGCCGAAAGCCCGGTCGCCCGAAGCCTGGCGGACCTTGGTACTGTGGTTATGCCTGACTTGATTGGTTACCATGATCCCACCCCCTTACCACAGACTGGTCTCGCCAATCTTCTTGGCGGCCTTGTTTGCGGCGGTGACCAGCACCAGGGACAGGATACCCTGGAATAGGCTGATGGCGCAGCCGTAAGAGTAGTCGGCAGTCAGAATGCTGCGGCGGTACAGATAGGTGGATACCACGTCAGCGGTCTCGTAGGTCGAGCCGGTATACAGAAGCAATATCTTTTCATAACCGATATCCAGCATACGGCCGATGGTCAGCAGCAGCTGAATGGAAATAACTGAGGAGATCCCCGGCAGGGAGATGTGCAGGATCTGCTTCCAGCGGCTGGCTCCGTCAATCTGCGCGGCTTCATAAAGGCCCGGGTCGATACCGCTCAGGGACGCCAGGTAGATGATCGAGCCCCAGCCGGCAGTGGACCATATCTCAGAGATAATGTAGATCGCGCGGAAAGCGGCAGGGTCAGTCAGGTATGTCTTCGTCTTGCCTGTTATCGCCCTGAGTACCACGGTGATCATGCCGTCGGAAGAAAGCATTGTGGTGATCAGGCCGCATACAGCTACGGTGGAAACGAAGTATGGCATATAGCTGACAGTCTGTACCACTTTGCGGAAATATTTCACACGGTGCTCATTGATCAGCAGGGCCAGCAGAATGGGAACCGGGAAAGAAAAGACGATCAGAAACAGATTCATGACCAGGGTATTACGCACCAGTTTCCAGAAATATGAATCAAACAGAAACTGCTCGAAATACTTCGTGCCTACCCAGCGGCTTCTCCATATGCCCTTCACCGCGCTGAACTTTTTGAACGCGATGATCAGCCAGGTCATGGCGCCGTATTTGAATATGAC
>CADBUA010000058.1 GCA_902797665.1 uncultured Lachnospiraceae bacterium
AAGAAACATATCGTGTGTCTGGGTGATTCCAACACGCATGGCTACTGCGCGGATCCCGTCGACACGGAAGATCACGGAATCCGCTTTACAGAGAATGAGCGATGGACCTGCCTGCTGCAGAAAGGGCTCGGCGAGGAATATCTGATTTCTGAGGAGGGACTCTCCGGGAGGACGACGGTCTTTCAGGATCCGCTGCATGAGTCCATGGATGCGCTCTCTGTTGCATATCCCATCCTGAAAAGCCATGAGTTCGTTGACCTTCTGATCATCATGCTGGGAACCAACGATACCAAGGAGCGTTTCTCCGTGGGTGCCCCAGGCATCGCTGCCGGTATGGACCGGTTGATCAAAAAATGTCTCAGCGTCGACTGCTGGGGCAGCAGTAAGCCCAACATCCTGATCATTGCTCCTCCCCCTCTGGGGAAGGGCTTCTCAGACATTGTCATGGGCCAGGGCTGTGTGGAGAAATCCGAACAGCTGGCAGCGTACTTAATGCCCATCGCCGCGCAGAACAACTGCCATTTCATGGATGCCAACGGGTGTGAATTCAACGAAGTGGACTATACCCACCTTTCCCGGAAGGGTCATCAGCAGCTGGCGGACCGCCTTCTTCAGCTGATTCCACAGCTTCTGTAAACTCTGGCAGCCGGAAAATCCGGAACGCTGGATGCTTTTCCCGGCAATCGTCAGAAGGTGATTTCAAGAGCAGCGCTGCGGCGCAGCCTGGATCCCGAGCAGGAAGGCGCATGAAATATGTGCAAAAAACAAAATGTGCCTATGAACGGCGCAGCACAGAGCTGCTCCAGAGCCCTGCTGCCTGCATCTGACAATGCCTGAATCGAAAAGCCTTTATGCCCACAGGTGTAAGAATCTCCTGAATACAGGTGTGAGATCTATACTGCACCAGCAATCAGCCATTTTTTAATGTTTGCTTTAGACATACCCGCGAGCGTGAGAATCTGCGACGAAACTGGCGCGAGCGGGCATATACCGGTGAAACAGTTGGCAAATTTAAATGGTTCCCAGTATAATACACCGTGCATTTTGCGATATGACAGATAAAGCTCAGGGCTTCTGCATGACAGAACTCCCTGAGCTTTTCACTTCCCCTCTTCCGTTATGGATTTATCTGTTCGGTCCAGTCAGCCTTGCGCAATCGGGATGATGACAGGCTTTGACACGTCTGTACCATGGAGAAGACCCCCGGCGAAAAGGCTGCGGGTGATCTCCCTGCCTGAGCCGCCACGCCGCCAGCCTGCTGCTTGACTGCGTCGAACATTCCCGACAGATTGTTCATGATGCCGTCAATGAGCATCCCTTTGAGCCGCTCACGTGTTCAAAAGCGTTACCTCCCGTGCCTTAACCAAACAGGTCCGAAAGAAGCGGTATCAGTGTCGTGCCGATCGGGGCGACTCCGCCGCCTGCCATCAGCTGTATCATGGCTGAATTGTTGTCAAGACCCAAATGACAGCATAGAAAAACCGCTGCCAGACAAATGCTGAGCAGCGTTTGTGGACGATCATCTGTTTTGACTCTCATTCAGCGATTGCGAAGGAGGTACTCCCGGTTTTCTTGTTTCTCTTGTCAAAACATAGTTGTCCATGACGCCGTGATACAATTTCCATGTGTTTCCATAGCTCATATGGTTGTGAAAGCTTTGCCCACTTTCAAGAATCCTGGAGATCTCAATGCTCCCTGAAGCGTAGAGGCGTTTCAGTTTCCTCAGCCTGTGCTTCCATCTCGTTTTACTGTGCTGCTTCAACCTTCGAACCACAGCCCCTGTCTCTGTCAGATAAAAGCGCCATCCGAGGTATTCCACGCCATGCGACATGGGGAATATCTGATTTTTATCGTTGAACGACAATCCAAAGTTTCAACTAGTTCACGCATTTCTGCCAATGCCTGATGCAGCATATCCTTGCTGTGATGCAGCAGAATGCAGTCGTCCATGTATCGGATATAGGATTTGATTCGGAGCTTCTCTTTCACCAGACGATCGAGCGGATCCAGATAAAACAGGACAAAGCACTGGCTGGTCTGATTCCCCCATGGGAATCCCTTTCCCGGGAGATATCTCGTAACTGTCAATGATGTGAAAGAGAAGCTGCAGCGTTCTCGGATCGTCAACAATCGCTGCGAGTCTCTGTTTCAGGATGCGATGATCAATGCTGTCAAATAACCTGCGTGTGTCACACTTCAGAAAGTAACCGTCCGTTCCATGCTGTCGGAAATGATCATGCATGAATCCGTTGAGGCGGTTAATGGCAAACAGGGTTCCTTTTCCGGCCCGGCAGGCTGCGTTGTCATAGATGAGATGATTCTCAAAATATGGAGCCAGCACATTATCACAAAGGCTGTGCTGCAGAATCCGGTCACGATAGTGCAGGGCGTAGATCTCCCTGACCTTCGGATCATGGATGGTAAAGTGGTGTAACCGCTAAGCCGATAAGTCTGGTTCCTGAGTTCTTCCTTTAGCTGACAGAGATTTGGGCCTACATTCATCTCGAATTGAATGACTTCCCGTGTACCGCGCTTGCTTCGTCTTGAGGCAAGATAGGCGCGGTAGAGATTGCCAAAGTCACAAATCCTATCATAATCAAACTTGCGCATGTCATGATTTCGGCATATTGGCTGCGATCAGCGCTACGATTCTGTTGCTGTTCTCCCGCACTGTGTAGAACCTGTGAATCTGCGACTTGGAATAGGCGTAATGAGTACCGGCTGTCTGCTGAATCAAGTATTCTTCGAAAAAGTTCTCCCAACTGAAATACCGCTGTGAATCGATGCTTTCGCTTGGGCTTTCGAGCAGTGCATCCAGGCCTGGTATGTCGATCAGTCCCGATTGCAGGATCAGCCACTCAAAGCATTCTGGCAGGCATAGGGTGATCTTGTCAGGAAACTGGTGCTGCAATTCCATGACGCGGTTCATCTCCGAGCCGAAAGCAGCACCATCGGCAATAACAAAAACTTTTTCATCGTGATGCACCTGAAGCCATGAAAAGATGCTTGAATTAGAGCCGGCAGAACTGCAGACAACCGAGGTGCCATCGTAATGATGCAGGTAAAACTGATACCCTGCATGCGAGTCTTCTGTCAGTAAAGCAGAAGTCTTTGCCCTTCCCTCAGCTTTGGCGTACACATAATCCTTCTGCCGGCGATACATCTTCTTGAAAGTATGAAGCCTTTTACTGGTCTTGATTTCGTAAATCTCCTCCACACTGTACGGGAGTTCGTGAAGGGATTCCCTGCAGAAGATGACGTAATAATTATCCGTATGACGGATGGATGAGGCAAAGGTATGCGACGCGATGTATTCTGCATCCTCGTCAATGAAGACAATGCTGTCATGAATACTGCTGAGCCTTGCCTGCCAGTCTGAATCGGCGTGAAGAGCAACGCATGCCTTGTCGCAGACAATCTGTACGCCGCTTCTTTCCTTGAGCCTGGTATAGGCAGATATCATATCAAACAGTGTCGTTTTGCCCGTGCCGCTGTTGCCCTGAACGACTGTGATGTTCCGCACCAGATCGAAACTGTACCGAACTCTCTTATCAGAGACTTTTATTGCATGCTTTCCGTTCATGGCGCCTCACACATACTCGCCTGCGAGCAGGACGAGTTCCCGCATATTGTGCGCGATCTTCTTTTTGTTCATCACCATGATTTTGAACTCTTCATCCCCAAAGTCCATA
>CADBUA010000059.1 GCA_902797665.1 uncultured Lachnospiraceae bacterium
GAATGGTTGCCGCTATAAATGCTCTTTGACTCTCAAGGCAGATTAACCTGGCCATGTATCTGGCTTATCTCTGTAGGTTCAGAAAAGGGGGATCAACGAATCTGGAAACAGAATTAAATGTAACTGTCCAGTCCGCTTTGCGCACTTGCTGTGTAAAACGAGGCAATATATTTTAAAAGAAATTAAATAAATACATCCTATAAAAGAACTGTTGAAAAAGGGAAGTACGCGGTGATAGTCTGTCTGATCTGAGAAGGCTTCCTCTCTTGCGTAGGAAGTCCTGACTTTTATTGCTTGGGCAAGGGGAGGCCTGGGTGAGCAGGGAGCCGGATGAACAGGCCTGCTAGCTAAGCGGAATGGCGAATAGTGAAATAATAGTGAAAACTTAATGGGAATTCTTGCCTTGTTCCGATAGAATGATCCTGAGGTGAATTACCCATGATAAAAGTGACACTTTCCAATGAGATCCTTAATTATATCACAGAGACTGAGAAATAAATGGCTCTTCGAGGGTCAATGTGGGTCGAATTATTGGGCTCTTAACGTCCTGAAACCCTTTATTTACGCTATTTCTCGATCTTTATAGAGAGCTTCAAAAACCCCCGAGAAAACTCAAGGGCAAGTTTTTAACAAATGATATTTATAACATAGCAGAAATGGATATCTCTATGGTGCCATTTAGAGGCTGTGTTTTACATGCGCTGGATATCCCTATTGGAAGACTAGGGAAATGCATGGATATCGAATCCCCACTTTGGATCGCTTCTCTTAGACGAGTATTTGGCGGTTTTCTTTGGTGTGACTGTTTTTGTTCTCTGTGGGTTCGAACACTGCATGGCCAATGTGAATTATTTGTAACTGTCCAGTCCGCTTTGCGCACTTGCTGCGCAAAGCGAGGTCATACAGTTCAAAAGCAAAGGCCGGGCGCTCCATCAATGCGACGACAGGAGCCTGCGCCCAGCCTCGTACCTGTACAGGAGCCTGCGACTGGACAGCACATTCGTAAGAAGATCAATTCTGGACTGGAGCCAAAAGATGCTTGAAATCAGAACTGAACGGTTGCTGCTTCGGGCTTTCAGAGAAGCGGATTATGATGATCTGTTTGAGGTTCTGGTACAGCTGAAGGATGATGAGTTTGAAGGCTATCCGGGGATCAGCTATGAAAACGGAAGGGAACACCTGAAATACCGCCTCGGATCGGAGAAATTCTTCGCTGTTGAAATCATGGAATCCGGAAAAGTCATAGGAAACATTTATGCTGGCAACAGGGATTACGATGCCAGAGAAGTCGGATTTATAATCAACAGGTCCTATCAGGGCAGAGGATATGCAAGTGAAGCACTCGCTGCTGTGATCAGGAACGCTTTTCAGAGAGGAGCCCACAGAATCTATGCGGAATGTGATCCTCGGAATACGCCTTCCTGGAAGCTCCTGGAGAAAGTCGGTATGAAACGGGAAGCCCATTTTAAGCAGAATATATGGTTTCATAAGGATGATAATGGGAAGCCGATCTGGAAAGACACCTATGTTTACGCAATTACAGAAAGTGGTTGAGTTGAATGAGCTCCTTCTGCGTGTATTAGAACTGCTGATCAGATAAGAGATTGCAGCTGTTCAGTCCACTTTGCGTATTTTGCGCCAGGCGAGGTCATTCAGTCCAGAAGCGAAGGCTGGGCGCGCTTTCGATGCGAGCGCAGGAGCCTGTGCCCGGCCGAATGCCTGGAGGAGCTTGCGACTTCTCAGGTACAAGAGATTTATGACCAGGGCACTCGCGGATGGGAAGGGGATGCGGGATGGAAATCAAAAACAGCAGAATCGACGCGGGAAAGGCGTTTGACTGGGGCCGGACATCGAAAGACTATGCCAGATACAGGGATATCTACCCTGAAGAATTCTACAGGAAGATTGTGGACAGGAAGCTATGCGTAAAGGGACAGAGAGTTCTGGATCTGGGTACCGGCACGGGTGTACTCCCACGAAATCTGTATTCATCTGGCGCAGACTGGACGGGCATTGACATTTCTCCACAGCAGATTGAACAGGCAAAGATCCTGGCAGGCGATGCAGGTATGCGCATTGATTTTCAGGCGGTTCCCGCAGAGGATATCTGCTTTCCGGATGAAACATTTGATGTAATCACTGCCTGTCAGTGTTTCTGGTACTTTGACCACGAAAAGCTGATGCCGATACTAAGCCGTCTCCTGAAAGGGGATGGAAGGCTTCTGATTCTGTACATGGCCTGGCTGCCTTTTGAGGATCCGATCGCCGGAAGGAGCGAGGAACTGGTCCTGAAGTACAATCCAGAATGGACAGGCGCAGGAGAGACCAGACATCCGATCTGGGTTCCAGATCTGGTGTATGACTATTTCGAAATGGAAGATCATGAAGAGTATGATCTCATGATTCCTTTCACAAGGGAGAGCTGGCATGGAAGAATGAGAGCCTGTCGAGCTGTCGGCGCATCTCTGTCAGCAGATGAGCTGGCGAGCTGGGATGAGGAACACAGACGTCTTCTGAAAGCGGTATCTCCTGAGCAATTTGAAGTGCTCCACTACGCGGCACTTACTCTACTGAGAAAACGCGACTATCGCGGGAAATAGCAGGATAAACAGGTGCTGGTGCTACACATCCCTTTTTTCACAGATGCTCACGCGGATAGGTATACGTTCGGCATGAAACGCATCGCATATTGTATGCTCGTGATAGCTCTTGATCAGCTGCTTATCTGCGCTTCTGAAAGGTCTGCACTGGTCGTTACATGGGGGTCTCGACGGATGAAGCGTCAAAAGCTGTCCATTCGCTTCCATTCGCCTCTGGTCACTTCTACTCGCTTCTATGTGTGCTCGGATTTTCTATAATGACCACAGAGTTTCATGTTTATGATTCCTGGAAGGGGGATGCATGGTGGAACTCTGGAAAACCGTTTTTGGAAGGAGAAACCAGCGTCAGAGCCGAATTTATAATAATAATGTAGTGCGGGCTGTTGATGCTGCGGTCATAATAGGCCAGGCATCGCATCCGTGTTCCCCTTCGGGGAAATTCCGGATGTAACTCTTTGTATTCAGTGGGAGACAGACCCATCTGGTAAGCGCATCAGAAACCAGTACCTGGACCTGGACCCGAAACGGTAACGCCAGGGTTAAGCGTAGTCAGGAGAAGGGAGATCCTGAAGAATC
>CADBUA010000060.1 GCA_902797665.1 uncultured Lachnospiraceae bacterium
ATCCTCGATCTGGAGGAGTTTGGAAGCTCTTTCAGGTTCTGCATGGACAATGCGCCTCCGACCTGCAGATCCCTGGATCGGATCTATGAGGGGGCAGACAAAGAGACCTTCCCGGCCTATATCATTGATGGCTTTGTTGTCTCCTCCAACATCGAAGTGAAGCGGCTCGAGACGCTGGATCTCTCCTTCCGCTGGTCGGACCATAACCCTGTACTTTTGGAGTTCACCCTTTCTGACTGAAGGGGATCATGGACAGAGGCCGGGAAATCCATGCCGCTGTCAGATGCGGCAGTGTCCTTCTCCTGGCGATCCGTTCAACCAGGGGAGTCTCGCAGCTGTGGGCGCCTTCAGGCATTCGGCCGGGCTGGGGAATCAATGTCCGCACTTTCCGGGCGTCCGGCCTCTGATTTCTGAGCTGTATTACCAGGCCTGGCGCAGAGTGCGCAAAGCTGACTGGACAGCTTATTTTCTATTTGATAGCTTCCGGTTTTCGAGTTGTTTGCTCTCCTGGAACTTGTTTGAAGAAATGAATTGAAAAGGAAGCATACGGCGATATATAATATGACAGTCCCGCCAAAAGTCTTTTCAGACTCCTTGGCACGGGCCAGGAATGCTGACTTTAAGCGCCTCCGAAGAGTTCTCTTCTTGAGATTTTGGCTTTTGGCGGGAACATCATAATATAATAGAAGTGAGAGAAGCTGAAGGACAGCCTGAACGCGACAGGCAATGATGAGCAGGGAAGCAGTTTGCGGAATACTGGACGAAGAGGAAGGAGAGGAAGCAGATAATGGCAAGTTTATTCTATCGCTGCGAGAAATGTGGAAACTTTATAACTTTCGTCGGAGATAAGACAGCCTGCACACCGAAGTGCTGCGGGGAACCCATGACAAAGCTGATCGCCAAGACGGTCGACTCTGAGTATATTGCCGGAACGGGTCAGCCCGCACCGGAGGGGATGGGTCAGGGCATTCCGGAGAAGGTGGAGACACCGGCACTGGTGGAATCGATCCGGAAGCACGTCCCGGATGTCACAGTGGACGGGGAGGCTGTTCTGGTTATCGTCGGCTCCATCCTGCATCCGATGACAGAGGATCACTACATTCAGTTTATTCATCTGGAGACTGAGAATGGAGGACAATTCCGTTTCCTGAAGCCAGACTCAGAACCCAAGGCCGTGTTCCATCTGGCCGGGGAGAAGCCAGTTGCGGTATACGAATACTGCACGAAGCATGGTCTCTGGGGCAGAAGACTCAGCAAGGACTGAGTGTCAGTGAGCCCAGATCGAGAGCTTTGCGCGCATGATCATTCAGACGGGAGGACCTGGGTCCTCCCGTTTTCATTGGGCGGTTTGCATGCAGAGAAGGCTATGTTGCATATACCGCGGCCACGGACGATCGGCGGCAGATTCTTCTGGCCGCGAGTATAACGGCTTTTTCGTCGAAGGGACGGAAGAGGTCTCCCATTTGATCTCAGTTTCTATGTTTTTTCAGGTTCACAGAGTCGGGCGAATGTGTTATTATTTTAACAAACAGGAGCGATCCTGTATGACTGAGGCACAGAGTAGATATGTTCAGGCATATTTACCAGACAGTATACAGTTTTTCCTTGTTTCTTCCAAAGGCAGGCAGGGTGCACCGAAAGGGGCACCCTGCCTGCTTCGTTATGCCGATAATCCGGATGCCCTCCTGACCTGAACCGGACGCGAAAAACTCCTCTATGGATGTCCTTTTTCGTTCTGCAGCTGTCCAGCCGCAGGCGCCTTAAGGCATTCGGCCAGGCTGGGGCTCCTGCGCCCGCATTCATTCTGCGCCCGGCCTTTGCGTTTGAACTGTATGACCTCACCCGGCGAACAGCGGGCAAAGCGGACTGGACAGTTACAGAGTTTTCACCGGGCTGTAAAGTCACATTCTGGCACTTTGTGTGGAGCATGAGAATCGAGAATCAAGACCCGCCTGGACGCATTCTGCCGCCTGGGAAAAAGCCGCCAGACTTTTGCGCCAGTCTGGAAAAGGCAGCGTCAGAGACCTGGACAAGGTGATATACTGAAAGGGCTGTGCGCACTCGTGTTTTTCCAGAGGACGTGAGCTACAGGGATCGGGATATTGAACGGTCCGGCTGGCTCTGCGCTGAGCGGAGGGAAAAGACAGGTTCCGCGGGAGCTGTTCCGCAGAGAGCAGAACTTCATATCGCATGGGCAGCATCATCCAGAAAGAAGCGTACAGGATGACATGACATGTCATCGCATGACATCGCAT
>CADBUA010000061.1 GCA_902797665.1 uncultured Lachnospiraceae bacterium
AAACAAAAGGAACATGAAAAGAATCACCCGGTAAGCAAAGCCGAAAGCGCCTGGCACAGAGCGAAGGAGGCTGATGTCAAAATCCAGGAAAAGCATGACCGATCCGAAGGCTGACCAAAGGAGGGTCGCCTGCCTGAAGTTGTCGTGAAAGGCCAGGAAGTATTCCTTTGCAACATTCCCCTCCTCGCCCCTGGCGATACGCATGGTCATTGTGTACAGGGCAGTCATTGCCGCACCAATGGAAAAGAGATGAGAACGCCCTTTACCATGGCCTCAATTCCTGCAGGTGTGGGGATGAGATCCGGATTTCGGGCCGGGTGGAAGACAGCTTTACCCTGATCGATGTGTATGACAACGGGCAGGGAATGAGTCAGGAGACACTGACGGAGCTTCAGAAGAGCCTGAATGAAGAGGCATCATTTACGGAACCTGGACACCGGAACAAGCAGAGCATCGGTCTGAAAAACATCCATTCGAGAATCGAACTTTACTATGGCAGGGGCTACGGGCTGAAAGTGACGAGCAAACAGTCTGAGTGGACGAATGTCCGCATCCGTCTTCCGATTCTGAAGAAGGAGGAGGAAACGCTATGTACACCTATATCATCATCGACGACGAGAAACTGATTCGTAAGGGCACCATCAGGAAACTCGAGGGAATGAGCGATGAGGTTGCGTGTGTCGGAGAGGCGGATGAAGGTGGAGAGGGAATTGCGCTGATTGAAAAAGTGGATCCGGATTTCATCATTCTCGATATGCAGATGCCCGGCATGGATGGGGTGCAGCTCCTTCCCTATCTGGCGGAGCATTACCCGCAGAAGATGCTCATTGTGATCAGCGGCTTCAGGGACTTCGACTATATCAAGCATGCGATTTCAGCGGATGCCATCGACTATCTTTTAAAACCTTTCAGCCGGGAAGCCATTGAATCCTGCGTGAAGCGGGCGATTTCGAGACTGGAAAAGTCCGAGAAGATCTCCCGCATCCTGGCGAGCAGCTATGAGGAGAAGGAAGCCGCCTATTATGAGTATGACAGGCAGTTGCTGACCAGTCTGATCCTGGGATACCACACGGGCGATGCAACTATTTCGTCAGAGCGGCTCAAGTTCATCAATGATACACACAGTATGATCCTACTTACCCTGTACTTTTCCCGCTTCCCGGAGGAAAAGGCCGTTCGGGAATGGATTGAGGAAGGCGGCTTTGGAGACCTGGCCATTTATCTTCCGGGAGAACAGCCATCCGCGGTGGGGTTTTTGATTCTCTTTCTGCCCAGTGAGAATCCGGTCAGTCCCAGAAACCTGGTCCGTCAGGTCTCGGAGTCGATGCTTCAGAGCATACATCATAAGGGGCAGACCCTTTTGACCGGGATCAGCCAGATTCACAGGAATCTGGAGGAACTGAATGAGGCCTTTCGCGAGTGCTCCAACGCCCTGGATCAGAAAAAGGTGAAGGAAAGTGAAAATGGGGCTATCTGGTATCAGAATAGCTTGCAGCCCAGAACGCTGAGCTGGCCGGGAGAAGATGAGTTCCTGTTCCGAATTGAGACGGGAATGAAAGAAGAAGTTCAGAAGCTTTGTGATGAATTGTTTGACTGGATGAGCGAGATTCCCGGATGCACCCTTGGCGATGTCAAGTATTACTGCTATCTGCTCTCCGATCAGTGCAGGCAACTTTTAAATGAATATCTCAAGATGGAGAAGAAAGGCAGCGTGAGCAGTATGCAGAATGCTGTGATTCAGATTTTCCGGCTGGAAGACCTGAAGGCGTACGATCAGCAGTTCTTTCTCAATATCGCGGAGCTTCTGAAGACAGAGAACATTTATGCGGGGAATGATGTGATCGAAAAGGTGAAGCTTTATATTCAGCACAATTATCAGAAGGAGCTGACACAGGATTTCATCGCGTCCCTGTTTTTCCTGAATCGAAGTTATCTCAGTACACTTTTTAAACAGAGGACAGGGGTGAAATTCATCGACTATCTCAATGAGGTACGTATTGAGAAATCCAGGGAAGCCCTGAAGAATTCCTCCAGAAAGAGGTATCAGATCGCAAAATCTGTCGGCTACGATAATGCGAAATACTTCTTCCGCGTCTTCAAGAAGAAGGTTGGCATGACACCGGAAGAGTTTCGGGATCACGGAGCGTGATAGAGGCCTGAAGATCTTCTGGGGCTTCAGAGGGAAGTCTGCCTCCTGAATCGTTCTTGAGCCAGCGGCCAGTCAGTATCCTGAATTTCAGATCTAAGCGCTTTCCTTGATCCCTTTTGTGCCAGTGTCTTCCTTGATCCCTCCTGCTGTTCCTCTTGTCATTTAGCAGGGAAGGGCATATAATGCGTTCGATTGAGCACAATCAATTGGACAGAATCTCCCGTTGCTGCCTGCCAGGTAGGAAGAAGACGGGAATGGTGAAGAAAGAGGGTAATGCTTTATGGCAAAGATTGATATCATCTCAGGCTTTCTCGGCGCCGGCAAGACGACGCTGATCAAAAAGCTGATCAGAGAAGTCTTTCAGGGGCAGCAGGTGGTCCTGATTGAGAATGAGTTCGGTGAGATTGGAATTGACGGCGGCTTTTTGAAGGAGGCTGGCATCAACATCACAGAGATGAACTCCGGCTGCATCTGCTGCTCTTTGGTGGGCGATTTCGCGGAAGCGCTCAGACAGGTGGTCGAGCAGTTTCATCCGGATCATATCCTGATTGAGCCCTCCGGAGTCGGAAAGCTTTCGGATGTGCGCCGGGCTGTGGAGAACACCGGGAAGGAAGCGGATCTTGAGATCGGATCCCTGGTGACAGTGGTTGATGTCAAGAAGGCCAGGATGTACATGAAGAACTTTGGCGAGTTCTACAACAACCAGATCGCTTCGGCTGGAACCATTATCCTTTCCAGAACGCAGGATGTCTCTGATGAAAAGCTGAAGGAGATCACGGCGCTGATCCGGGAGAAGAATCCGGATGCCATCGTGGTCACCACTCCCTGGGATGATCTCGACGGAAAGACCATCCATGACGCGATGGAACAGTCCCTCTCCCTGGCGGATCAGCTCCTGATGGAGGAGGAGTCCCATCATCATCACCATGATGATGAGGATGAGGATGAGCATGAGCATCATCATCACCATCATCATGAGGACGAGCATGACCATCATGATGACGATGAGGATGAGCATCATCACCATCATGATGAGGATGAGCATGAGCATCATCACCATCATGACGATGATGAGGACGGACATGAACACCATCATCATCATCATCACCACCATCACGGCCATGATGCGGATGAAATCTTCCAGAGCTGGGGGGCAGAGACAGTAAAGAAGTTCTCGAAGATGGAGATTCAGGAGATCCTGGACAAGCTCTCCGCTTCAACGGAGAACGAGTATGGTGTCATTCTCCGCGCCAAGGGCATGGTCCCGGCAGAAGGCGGGAGCTGGATTCACTTTGACATGGTGCCGGAGGAGACAGAGGTCCGTGAAGGACCGGCTGACTATACCGGTCGCCTCTGTGTCATCGGGGCCGGCCTGAAGGATGAGAAGATCGAGGAACTGTTTGGAGTCTGATGGAGGAAGAAATGCTGGAAGTACCGGTCTATGTGATTACCGGATTTCTGGAGTCCGGTAAGACGACCTTTATCAAGGAAGTCCTGGAGAGTCCGGACTTCGCAGACGGGGAGAAGACGCTCCTCATCCTCTGTGAGGAGGGAGAGGAGAGCTATGATGTGAAAGCCTGCCTTCGGCACAATATCGAGATCGAGACCATCGAAGAGGAGTCGGACCTGACGCTCGAGAAGATGGACGAGCTGCAGAGGACACATAAGCCGAAGCGGGTGTTTGTGGAATTCAACGGGACCTGGGACGCCCAGAAGTTCTGCACGGAACCCATGAGCCGGCGCTGGGTTCTGACGCAGGTGATCACCCTGGTGGATGGGTCCACCTTTGAGATTTACCTCGCGAATATGCGCCAGATGATGAGCAATATATTCCTGTATACGGAGCTTGTCATCTTCAACCGCTGTACAACCGAAATGGACCTGCAGAAGTTCCGTAGGACTGTAAAGGCGGTCAATACCCAGGCGGTCTGTTCCTTTGAAGATGCCTCCGGTGAGGCGATCGATATCGGAAAAGCCCAGCCGCCCTTTGATCTCACCCAGGATCCCATCGTAATCCCGGACTCTGAGTATGGTCTCTGGTATCTGGATGCCCTGGATTCCCGGGAGCGCTATGAGGGCAGAAGGGTACAGTTTAAAGGCAAGGTCATGATTCCGCGGAAGTTCCCGGAGAATGAATTCATTCCGGGGCGCAACTGCATGACCTGCTGCGCCAACGATATCCGCTTCATGGGTTTCGTCTGCCATTCCAGGTATGCGGATCAGCTGACGCAGAAGATGTGGCTGGAGGTCACAGCGGAGGTCCGCTATCAGTTCAGCCCGGAGTATGAGGGGGAGGGCCCGGTTCTTTATGCGGTTCACCTGAAGAGC
Source organism: uncultured Lachnospiraceae bacterium (assembly GCA_902797665.1). GTDB lineage: Bacteria > Bacillota > Clostridia > Lachnospirales > Lachnospiraceae > Porcincola. The sequence continues at coordinate 4,478 of CADBUA010000061.1, forward strand.
ACGGAAGCGCCGGAAGAGGACGTGGTTCTTTTTAACTGAGCGGAGCCTTTTGTTTCCCTGCTCTCTTGTGGCAGAGGCAGGGAACAGATATCACGATCTTTGAGAGGGAGGACCCAGGCCGGGTCCTCCCTTATTGATATCCGGGAGATGAAAAGCCTGTAGCTGTCCCGTCGCAGGCTCCTGGCGGCATTTGGCCGGGTGAAGGCTCCTGCCGCCGCTGGTAAGTGCCTGCTCTTCTCTTTGTTCTGCATTCTCACGCTCCGGGGAAATATCTGCCAGCTGGGGTCTTATCCTGGAGGGCTTTGCCGGTCTCAGCTTCTTTTCGCATGTCTGTTTCAAGCTTTTCGGATGCTGTCCTTTCTGGGTCTGGGTTCTGAAATTCTTGCCCGGAACAGAAAAAGGCATTATAATTTGTTTAATCATATGTACCTGTCCAGTCGCAAGACTCTTTCCAGCTACAAGGCCGGGCGCAGGCTCCTGTCGTCGCATTCAATGTGCGCCTGGTCTTTGCTTTTGTTCTGCTTTACTGCGCTTTGCGCGGCAAATGCGCAAAGCTGACTGGACAGCTGCAATTATATTTCAGATCGTTTTTTACTTATACTTCTGCAGAAGAAAGGAAGGAAAAAGGCTATGAAAAGAGTTGGGCTTTTGACCAGCGGAGGTGACTGTCAGGCACTCAATGCCACCATGCGTGGGATTGTCAAGGCGCTTTCCCACAACCTGGATGAACTCGAGGTCTATGGATTTATCAACGGCTACCACGGCATGATCTATGGGGACTACAGACTCCTCACAAACAAGGATTTCTCCGGAATCCTGACCAAGGGCGGAACGATGCTGGGCTCCTCCCGCACGCCGTTTAAGTCCATCAATGAACCGGATGAGAAGGGCTTGAACAAGGTTGACGCGATGAAGCAGAACTACTACAAGCTCCGCCTCGACTGCCTGTTTGTTCTCGGCGGCAACGGGTCCCAGAAGACCGCAAATCTCCTGAGCCAGGAAGGCCTGAATGTCATTCACCTGCCAAAGACCATCGACAATGACATCTGGGGCACGGACATGACCTTTGGCTTCTACAGCGCGGTTAACATCGCCACGGAGGCCATTGACTGCATCCACACGACCGCGGCTTCCCACAACCGGGTCTTCATTGTTGAGGTTATGGGCCATAAGGTTGGCTGGCTGACTCTTTACGCGGGCATCGCCGGCGGGGCGGATGTCATCCTGATCCCGGAGATTCCCTACCAGATTGACAAGGTCCTGGAAGCCATCGATCACAGAACCAGGTCCGGCAAGGGCTTCACAGTCCTGGCGGTCGCTGAGGGCGCGGTCTGCGCGGCTGATCTGAAGCTTTCCAAGAAGGAATACAAAAAGAAGATGGAGAAGAAGCAGTATCCGTCTGTCGCCTACGAGCTGGCTGATCAGATCCTGCAGAAGACTGGCAATGAGGTCCGCATCACGGTTCCGGGTCACACCCAGAGAGGCGGAGCGCCATGCCCGTATGACCGTGCGCTCTCCACGCGGCTCGGTGTCGCGGCGGCGATGGCTTTCCTGGACAACGACTTCGGCAAGATGATCGGGATTGTACACGACAAGACCGTCCGTATCCCGCTGAAGGATTCAGCCGGAAAGCTCAAAGTCATCGAGAAAGGCAACCAGTTTGTGAAGGAAGCAAAGATGCTGGGCATCAGCTTCGGAGATGGAGATGTCTGATCAA
>CADBUA010000062.1 GCA_902797665.1 uncultured Lachnospiraceae bacterium
AGAAGGGAGACTAAAACGAAGTGGAGAAGAACCTATATCTGACCTTATATCTCAAGGGGAGAGAGCCCCGTGTAGTGAACCTGGATTCCTTCGGAAAGCCGGTTCTTCTCTTTGGAAGAGGACCTCTTCACGGGCCTGAGGGTTCCCCGGAGAATGACATTCAGGTAGACGATTCCGTGCGCATTGTCTCGCGGGCGCACTGCGTTTTCCGCAAAATCAGCGCTGGCTGGACCGTCCTGGATGACAAGAGCAAAAACGGTCTTTATGGGGATTCCGGCAAGGTTACAGGGGCCGTAATTTACAGCGGAGACCGCTTTACCATCGGCAATGATCAGGATGGACGCTGCGTGCTCGCCTTCGAGCTCCGCGAGGAGGGACGGGAGAAAGAAAAGGGCGGCCGGATCAGCCTGCCTGAGAGCGGGAGCTTTGTCATCGGGCGCGGAGAAGGCTCGGACCTGGTGCTTTCTCATCCGTCAGTCTCCAGGACCCACTGCATTGTGACAAGCCAGCAGGGAGAGTATGTCCTCAGCGACAACAACTCCCTGAACGGGGTTATCCTGAACGGTGAGCCACTGAAGGGATCGGCGGTCCTTCATGAGATGGACCGGATCCAGATCGCGGACACGACTCTGACCTTCTCGGACGGCGGACTCTTCAGTTCCCTGATCGAGGGCGGCGTCTCCGTAGCCGTGAAAGGGGTTGTCAAGGTTGTCCCGGATGGCAAGGGAGAGAAGACCATCATGGACCATGTCCGCCTCTCCATCGAGCCGGGGGAGTTCACCGCCATTATTGGCGGATCCGGGGCCGGGAAGACAACCCTTCTGAACTGCATGTCCGGTCTGACGGAGTTCCAGGGTGGGGACGTTCTGATCAACGGCGAGAGCGTGAAGCGAAACGGTGTCAGCCTGAGATCTATCATGGGTTACGTGCCTCAGAGCGATATCGTCTACGACGACCTCAGCCTGGAGCGGATGCTGATGTATTCAGCCCAGCTCCGGATGCCCAAGGATATGCCCAAAGCGGAGATCATGAAGCGGGTGAATGAAGTTCTGGAGATGGTCGAGCTTTCAGACCACAGAAAGACAATGATCCGAAAGCTCTCCGGCGGGCAGAAAAAGCGCGCATCCATTGCGGTGGAGCTTTTGGCCTCCCCCAAGCTGTTCTTCCTGGATGAGCCTTCCTCTGGCCTGGATCCCGGGACGGAGAAGCACCTCATGGAAATGCTGAAGCGGATCTCCCGGGAAGGGCGGACCGTGATCATGGTCACACACACGGTTCAGAACATCAATCTCTGTGACCGGCTGATCTGCATGGGGCGCGGAGGGCTTCTCTGCTATTCGGGAAAGCCGGAGGAGGCGTCCGCTTTCTTTGGAAAACCTGCATTCCCGGAGATTTACGATGACCTGAACGAACACTCCAGGGAAGTCTCCCAGCGCTATGCTTCCATCAATCGTCAGGAACAGCTGCCGGAGGAGATGGAGGAGATGGAGAAAGATTCCAGGCATGGAAAGCTTCTGGGCGTGAAAGCCTCCCGTGCTGGCAGGAGAAAAAAGGGAGAGAAGCGGGAAAAGGCAAGAGGCCTCAAGCAGTTCTCCGTGATGAGCCGGAGGTATCTGGAGATCCTTCTGAACTGTAAGGGCAGGCTGCTTCTGCTTCTTCTGGGGATGCCGCTTCTTCTGTCGGTGATCGTGTGCTTTGCCTTCCAGGCGGATGGGGATCTCTACAATACCCTGGGCATCGTGATCAACCGGACCTCCTTCCCCTGGACTGTGTCCGGGGACACCATGAAGCTGCTCTTCTCCTTCTCATGCGCCATCTTCTGGGTGGGAATCTTCAACTCCATTCAGGAAATCAGCAAGGAGCGTGTGATCTATGAGCGGGAGCACTTTGCGGGGGTTAAGGCAAGCCCCTATGTGATGAGCAAGCTTGTTGTGCTCGGCGGGATCTCAGTCATTCAGGCTCTGATCATGAACGCTGTCTTTCTAAGGCTCACAGAGACCACCGCGTCGATTGGCGCCAACAAGAACGCGGTCACCGCTTTTTCCATGAAAGCACTCTCGGATGGAATCGTTTTTTCCAGCGGCGGCATGTGGATGGAGCTGTTTGTGACAACACTCCTGGTCATGCTTTCGGCCATGTGCCTGGGGCTTCTCATTTCCTCAGTCTCATCCAACGAGACGGCCCTGGTGCTCTGCCCGGTCTGCCTGCTCCCACAGATCCTCTTCACAGGCGTGGTAAACGAGCTCTCGGGCGTGTCGAGAAGCATCTCGAACTTCATCACCTGCCGTTGGGCCTGTATCGCTTACTTTACCTCGGCACGCATCAATGAGCTTTACGAAAGCATCAAGTACTCGAACGGTTCCTGGACCATGACGGAGTACAGCAACGGCTTTGGGGTCGACATGGCCTACGATCCGGAGTATGAGTACCTGTTCGGCCTGAATCCGGTCCTCGGATCCTGGCTGGTTCTGGCCATCATTTCCGCCGTCTGTGTAGCACTGGCCATTATCCTGCTGCGCCTGTCGGACAAGAAACGGAAGGCGAGGTAACAGATCGATCCGGACATGCGGCTCATATGTCCATGCGGAATGTAGAATAATCGTGTTTACATGCATGTATGATTGCGATTGCAATTCAATATACATGAAAAGTGAGAAAAGCACACAATGCACAGGAGGTAAAAATGAGAAAAATCAAAAGGACACTTGGAGCAATGATGGTGACGGCTGTGGCAGCGGCAGTTCTGACCTTCCCGGCGAGCGCAAAGGGATACGATGATTACGCCTCTGCATACAATGCGGTGACCGCCAACGGCGGACTGGAAGCAAAGTTCGATCTGAAACTTGAGATCGACGATGAGGAAACGCAGGCAACTGGCGACTTCAAGCTGGACAACTCCGAGGGCAAGAACCATCTCTACTATGAGATGGATATCGAAGGGAGCAAGGTCATTCAGTTCTCGGACGGGGAGTATGTCTACACGGAATCCAATGGCAAGAAGACCAAGTTTAAGCCGAATTCGGACGCGAAGATCGAGACCGGAGAGAACGAGGAGAAGATGTCCGAGAAGGAAGAGAATGGAACCTTTGACACCACCGCCTTCATGAAGGAGTTCTCCGGCATGATCGAGGCTGGCAAGATCCGCGAACTGGGCCTTCTGACCCCCATCGCGGAGCAGGCTGTCTCCAAGGTGAGCACTAAGAAGGAAGACGGAGAGATCGAGTATACCCTGAAGCTTTCCAACGCGCTGGTCAAGAACTACCTGAACATCATCATCCAGAATGAGACCGGAAAGTCTGCAGGCGAAACCGTCTCCATCGATGAATTGAACGATGTGACCTACTCCGCCACTTCAGATGGCAATGTCATCACCGGGATTGAGTACGGCGGTGTGTTCAAGATCACCGTTCCGTCTTCTCTCACAGGCTCCGGTGAGGAGGAGAGCTACGAAATGGAAATGGATCTCGACATTGACTTTGTGAACCCTGGTGAGGCAGTCACTGTGGAGCTTCCGGATTCCGCGGACTTTGAGGAACTGAAATAAGGAAGAGGAAACAGGCAAAGCAGAGAGACAAATGATGCCCGCGGGGGTGGGGGCGCCCTCTCCCGCGGGATCAGACCTTGACGCAGCTGCTGTACCCGAAAGATGAAGATATGCGCGAACTGTCCAGTCAGCTTTGCGCAGCCTGTGCTGAGCGTGAAAGCAAAGAACAAAAGCAAAGGACAGACGCTTGCGACAGGACAGCTGCGATTTGCGAATTCCTTGCCCCGGACGGGCCTTAACCGGTGACGCATCTGGAATATCCCAGATGCATCCCGGTATCATTTTTGCCGATTCCGGGCATAGCGAGGCAAGTACTGAGAGAAGGTATAAGATGGAACCAGACGGCTTTGAAATCCGGATCAGAGACAGACAGTCCCTGATTCACCTGGGAAGTCTCGACTCGTTTGATATCACGGAGGGTGGGAAGGGTGCCGCCCGCCAGATTCTGAGCTACCTTGATGAGGAGGGTGGGGATCAGGCACTCCATGAGGCAGTCCGGATCTACGAGGAGATCATTCCGAATGAAAACTTTGGCGGCGAGTACACAGCCCTGGAATGGCTGTGCAAATATTTCCTCGCCGAGGAGACGATGAAGGAGGAGCTGACCGCCCTCCCAATGGTGAAAAGCTTCCGGGATTTCTGGTGTGGGAATCACTATGACAATCTGAGAACCTACATCAGCTATAAGTATCACTTCAAGGAGTACGGAGACGGGGACAACACCCAGCTGAAGGCGCGGATGCGCTTCCTGGAGGACTTTATTCTTTTCAACAATCCCGACCGGGAGAGATGGGAGACCACCCGGGAAAACATGGATAAGCTCGGGATTGCCGCAGGGGACCGGGTGGCCGATGTCGGCTGCGGGTCCGGCTATTACACCTTCCGCTTCTCCGACGTGGTCGGAGAGAATGGGAAGGTCTATGCGATCGAAACCAATCCCCTCCACCTCGAATACCTGGAAGGGTATGTGAGAGATCAGAAAATCGAGAATGTGGAGGTGGTGAAAAGCTCCTTTGAGGGCATCGGGCTTCCGCCCGATGTGCGGGTGGATGTCGTCTACATCTGCTCCCTCTATCACAACGTCTACGCAGCTTTCACCGACGCGGAGAGGGACTCCTTTGTCGGGAGCATCCGCCGGGCGCTGCATGCGGGCGGCAGGCTGGTCCTCGTCGACAACGACCTGGTGACGGATGAGGAGCTGCCCTACCACGGGCCGTACGCGGACAAGGAGCTCCTGATTTCCCAGCTTTACTACTACGGCTTCAAGCTCAGGCAGTCCTTCCAGTTTACACCCCAGCGGTATGTGCTCCTCTTCGACATGGAGGAGATTCCGGAGGCGCCGGGATATCAGCATACCCATATGGAAGATGACAGGCTGATTGTCTGCTCCCCGGCTTCCCTGGTCCGCTACCGGATTATCGGAACCTCGACTTCCGGCTACACAATTCGCGGAAAGGCGGCCGGCAGGGAGATGTATGAAGGGATTGTGGAAGATGATTCCGACAAGCTCGAAAGAGCCTATGATCTCTTTAATTGCCTCTATCCGAAGGAGCGGGTTGGCGACGACTATACGGCGCTCATGTGGTTCATCCGTCTTTACCTGGCAGATTCTGAGGAGAGAAGGCACATGACGGAGGATCCGCTTTCCGCCTTCTACGCGGACTACTTTATGGAGAATGACTGGGAGCGACTGAGAACTTATCTTTTCTACAAGTTCCATCTGGAGAAGGGGATCCCGGAGGATGCCACGGAGGATACCAACCTCGAGTATGACGGGAAAGATTTCCCCATCCCTACGCTGAATGAATGGAATGAGTTTTTGATCTTCAATAATCCCAACCGCTGTCTCTGGGAGAAAACCTTTGAGATGCTGGACTTCATAAAGATCCGCCCCGGGCAGACCGTGGCGGATGTGGGCTGCGGGGGCGGCTTTTTCTCCTGGGCCTTCTCGAAAGCGGTGGGGCCTGAGGGAAAAGTGTATGCCACGGAGATCAACAAGGCAGCTCTGCACTATCTGGAGGAATTTGCAGAGAAGGCGGAGGTCAGAAATATCGAGACCGTGACGGCAAAGATGAATGACATCTGTCTGCCGGAGGACAGCCTGGACCTGGTCTTCATGTGCTCCATGTACCATGCGGTATACATTACAGACATTGAGTTTGTGAAGGATGCGTTTGTCGAGAGCCTCAGGAAAGCGTTGAAGGAGAAGGGGCGCCTTGTGATTGTGGACAACAACATCACGGAGAAAGGAATTCCCTCCTACTATGGACCAGGAATCTGCCCGGAACTGGTTATTGCGCAGCTCAGGCGTTACGGCTTCCTTCTGAAGGATTCTCTGAAGCTGATTCCCCAGCGCTACACCCTGGTGTTTGAGAAGGATCCGACTTATGTGAAGGATTACAAGGGCAGGGAGATGCATCATGAAAAAGGCAGAGATCACGGGTTTTTGCGCTAGGCTTGAGGGGGTCTACGAGGGGGAGGAAGGAGGAGACTACTTCCGCCATCGGGAGCGGGGCAGCACCATGTACTTCGGGGCCGCTTACCCGACGATAGACAGCAGGGGCAGCACGGCCTGCGCCCGCCTTCTGGATATCACGATGGATAGTTTTCTGGGACGCCCCGCTGTCATTGATGAGGCCATGATCCAGATCGCCGGCTTCGCGGCGAGGAGTATTTACGCCCTGCAGAAGCCGGGGGAGGAAGCGTTCGCCCACGGGGCAGTGCTTTTCCTCCATAAAGGATCCGCCCGCTTTCTCCTCTCGGGGAGCGCGAAAGGCTGCCTCTATGAGGACAGAAAGAAGATCTGCGAGTTTGGCGGTGAAGACGCGCCACTGATTGGAAGCTCGCTCCGGAGAATGGAGGATCCTCTGCCAGCTCTGGAACTTGGATCCGGGCTGCTGGAGGCCTGCCTCTGTGCGGGACCCGGAACTGTCAGCTTTCCGGAGGAGAAAGCAGAGGGGTCTCTCAGAAACTTCATGGAAGGGCTGTATCAGGAGAGAGAGGGCTGGGTTTCGCTTCTCGGGGTCCAGATCGGATCAAGGCAGAAAAAGGGGCTTTTCTGATCGGAAAGTGACCGCCGGAGCGAGAGATCCCGCAAACGAACGCAAGCAAGCTCATGCCGCTGAAGCAGCTGGCTGATCCGAATGCTTCCCGCGGCCTGAGATGATAGCTGGCTGATTTTCCTGGCCATGCGTAAATAAGCCCTTAACCGTCCATGACATGACAGATGGGCCCGTCCAGGAGGAATGACGGGGGGAGAAAAAGAAGAATGAATAGCAAGGAAAGAATGGATAAGCTGATCGCTCACGCTTCTGAAGTCTTTGACAAGGTCAGGGAGCTTCAGGACCTTGGGCTGATCTGCGATGACGGGGATTTTGTTCCCTCGGTGCATTATCCGCCCATCACGGAGTATCCGGACGGCGGGGAGGACTACCTCAGGGACTTTACAATGCCAGAGGACGGTATGATGGATGTCTACGTTCATATCCCCTTCTGCATCCAGCACTGCTCCTATTGCCATTACCCGGGCAAGGTGGGGGAATGCGACGAGGAGAAAGAGAAGTATATCGGGTATCTGATGCGGGAGATGGACCTCTATCTGGACCGCTTCCAGATCTCGAAGATCAAGCCGAGATCCATCCTTCTCGGAGGCGGGACGCCGACAGACCTGAAGCCCGATCTCTTTGAGCACTTCCTGTCTGAGCTGGGCAGCCGGCTGGATCTCTCAGCCTGCCGCCAGTACAACGTGGATCATGACCCGAACTCCATTCTTGGGGACGATGGAATCAGGCGCCTGGAGGCGATGAAAAAGGCTGGGATTACCAGACTTACCATCGGGGTTCAGTCCCTGAATGACGATGTCCTGAAGCGCATGAACCGCCCCCACAGCGCCGCGGAGGCGGAGGAAGCGGTCAGGAGGGCCGTGGATTACGGCTTTGATGTCAACATCGAGTTCATCTACGGCTATCCGGGGGAAACCTTTGAGAACTGGGTGGAGGTCATTGACCGGGCAGTCACCCTCCCGGTGGGGGAAATCCAGCTCTACCGGCTGAAGGTGCAGACTTATGGAGACGCCCAGGGCCCGATCAATCGTCTGCACAGGGGATCCGCCCTGGGGGACATCCCCGATTTCAGGACCACGATGATGATGAAGCAGATGGCCATTGATGTTCTGAATGAGAATGGCTATCATGAGACTCTGCGCAGGGTTTACGCCAAAGACAAGCGTGTCTTCTCCCACTACGCCTACAATCAGTGCTGCAATCAGTACGACCAGGTCGGTTTCGGGATCACGGGCTTTTCCAGCTACCGCGACCGCTTCGACATCAACACCCAGTACTTTCCGCAGTACTACCAGATGGTGGATGAAGGACGTCTGCCCATCACCCGGGCCTATAAGAGAAGCGCGGATGATCAGATTCGCTGGGCCATCGTTCTGCCGCTCAAAAACCGTGACATCCGCAAGGCGGATTTCAGGAAGCACACCGGAATCGAGTTCGATACAGTCTTCCGGAAGAAGATGGAGATCCTCACGAAGTACGGTCTGATAGAGGATACCGGGAAGGTGGTCAGGCTCACAGAGCTCGGTGGCTTTGTCGCGGATGAGGTCTGTGAACAGTTCAACGGGGACAATTTCAAGCCTTTCCCGCGGGAGCGCTACGCGGATGGCCCTCTGAACCCTTACAACTTTAACAGGGTTCTGGATTAACGGATTCTCAGGAGGATCCTTTTGCGCGTTGCAGCTGTCCAGTCGCAAGCGCCTGCAGGCTTTTTGCCGGGCTGAGGCTTCTGCCGCCGCATTCAATCTGCGCCCGGCCTTTGCTTTTGAAATGTATGACCTCGCCCGGCGAACAGCGGGCAAAGCGGACTGGACAGTTACTGCGTGTTTTCCGCGGCCTCAGGCGCTATTGCTGAGGCTTCCCGCTGGATCTTCCATCTTCCGGCAGAGCTTTTCCGTTCAGACGAAATCTCAGAGAGGATAAAAGGAGTATAATGATTTATGAGAAGAGAGCAGGGCGTATATGGTATAAGATGGATCCTCAGGGGCTTTTGGATGGGGATTTTCCTCCTGGCACTGCTCTTTTCTGTGCCTCTCAGGGTGGAGGCGGCGGGGAGATTCCGGGCACTCTGCGTGAGCGGGGAGCCTGATTTTGCGTTTGATGCCAAATATATGGCTCAGGCCCTTTTGGAAAACAAGTCCAATGCCTTTCAGATGTCTTCCAGGGACATTTACGCTGTGGTGGGACAACCCGGGAACACGATCTCCAAGCTGAATGGCATCATCGACAGGGCTTTTAGAGACAGCAGGAGTGCTGATCTGAATCTTTTCTATTTTACCGGACACGGCTATCGCGACGGGGAGGAGGATGAGTTTGCCCTGAAGGACGTAAAGGGTCTTGTGATCGCCCCCGGGGATACGACAGCTGTCTACCCCTACAAAAAGCTTGCTCAGAAGCTTTCCTCCTATAAGGGACAGATACTGGTGGTGGTGGACTCCTGTTTTTCCCAGGCCTTCTACCTGAACGGGGTGAAGAAGCTCTCGAAAGCCCGCCAGAAGAAGTTCACGCTGATGCTGTCTTCCAGATGGGAAGAGGAGAGCTACGCATCAGTCCTGGCGGGGGACGCCTATATCTCTGTCTATACCTACTACCTTTTGGATGCCATCGGCTTCTGGGCTACCTACGGGGAACCCAACTGCGATATGGACGGGGACGGGTACGCCTCGGTCCGGGAGATTGCCAGCTATGTTTCGATTTTTATGAAGCTCAAGGATCAGAAGATGACCCCCTGCACGTACCTGCTTTCGGGGAAGAACCAGCGGCTCTTTGCCTGATGCAGGCTTCTGAATTCTATCCTGTTCAGTTGCAGCCGCCTGTACAGGTACAGGAATTCGAACACTGGAAAGCGAAAACAGATCTGGAAATCCTGGATTCAGGGATCGGAGAGCAGAGACCTTAGGCCGAATGCCTGAAGGAGCCTGCGACTGGGCAGCTGCGAAGAGAAAAGGAGAGCCTGGGCATGAAGGAAAAGGAAACGAAAAGCGCAGCAAAAAAGAAAAAGAATGAAAAACGGGAAAGTCTGGAAAAAGATATAAGGATTCTCAGACAGTCTCTGTGCCTTCTCATTTTCAGCCTGCTCCTTTTCATGCCGTCCCGGGCGGAAGGGAAGGGGAGAATCCGTGCCTTCTGCATGAGCGGAGGGTCTGAGTTTCAGGCCAGTGCCATCTTTATGAGGGAAGCCCTCATGGAGAATAAGTCCACCCGGTACAGGCAGAAGGAGGCAGACTTCCAGGTCTATGTGGGGGATGCGAAGACCAGCATCAAGACGATGAATCAGAGGCTGGACAGGATCTTCGGATCTTCCAGAGCCGGGGATCTGAATATCTTTTACTTCACCGGGCATGGTTATTCCGCATCGAAGACCGAAAAGAGCAGGCTCAGCGATATCAAGGGGTTTGTGATCGGGCGCAGCGGGAGTCAGGCCGTGATCTACCCTTACCGGAAGCTGGCGGCAAAGCTCTCAGGCTATAAGGGTAAAACCCTGGCTGTCATCGACTCCTGCTTTTCTCAGGCATTCTATCTGAATGGGGTCAGAAAGCTCAGCAAGGCCCACAGACAGAAGCTTACGCTGATGCTTTCCTCCTCCTGGAAAGAAGCAAGTTATGCGACGGTGCTGGGGAGAGGCTCCTATATCTCCATCTTCACCTACTACTTTCTCGATGCGATCGGTTTCTGGAATACCTATGATCAGCCGGACTGCGACAATGACGGAGATGGATATGCCTCTGTCCGGGAGATCTACAGCACGCTGAAGGTAAACCTCGGCATGGCCCGGGGAGACATGACACCCTGTCTCTACCTCTCAGCGGGAGGGAACATCAAGCTGTTTGCCTGACACGAAGGGCACGGGAGATCCGGAAAGGATGGAAGAACGCAAAGCATGAATGGAGGACAAAGATGAATCCCTTTTCTGTCTTGATGTTTCTGTTTGCAGGGGGACTTTTCCTGTACGGCGCGATCCTGCAGTCCGGAGACTTTGACCTGATCTATAAAAACTACAGGGTTAAAGCACCCAAAAACAAAAAGGCATATACCAAAGCCTTTGGGAAGGTGATCGCACTGGTGGGGCTGGCACCATGCCTGAGCGGCATTGTGGCGCTTTTCGGTGAAGAGGATCGGATGGCGCTCCCCGCGATGGCAGTCCTGATCGCGGGGATCATCGCGGCCATCGTCATCGGCTCAGGCTGGATGAAGGATTTTTCCTGAAACAGTCCTGGAGAGAGAAGAAGCCCGCGAGCGTGAAGCGTTTTGTGAAGGATTGGGAACTGTCCAGCCCGCTTTGGCCGCCTGACGCAGAGCGTGGTAATACAGTTCAAAAGAAAAGGGCGGGCGCACTTTCAATGCGGGCGTAGGAGCCTCAGCCCGGTCTCGCGCCTTAAGGCGTCTGTGACTGGATCGCTGCAAGTATTGTAAGGTCCAGAAAAGCTTACAAAGTTTAAAACGTACAGAAAAGCATGAAAAAGACTGAAAATATAGAAAAGAATGAAGAGAATGTCTGGCATGAGAGGGCTGCCGCTGATGTACAGACGGGTCTGTATATCGGCTGGTAAACTGAATAGAAAACAGGCCTGTGAAAACCGCTGCGGCCGGAGAGACAGCTCCGGAATCAGCGGTTTTGTGTTTTCGATATGAAAGACCCTGGGAGAGCAAAGGACTTACAGCGGGAAGTTTTGGGTAAGCCAATACGGCAGAGTTCTGGCTCTGCCGGGGATCTATTGAATCTGGAGGAGATGATCTGATGACAGAGAGAAGAGAGG
>CADBUA010000063.1 GCA_902797665.1 uncultured Lachnospiraceae bacterium
ATCCTCAGATTATAGGCCTGGCTTCCTCCTCGGGTTGTCTGAAGAGAAAAGCTCACCCGGGTCCCAATCTTCAAGTCCTCAAATCTGCACAGGCACTGATTCCTGCCCACCTTGAAATCAAACTTGTCCTCAGGCTTCAGCCTCCTGACATAAGCGATCTTTCCTTTGCTCTTATCTTCGCCAAAGCCTTTGATTTCACTTTCATATTCCAAGCTCTTAGGTGTACGGGATGCTCCCATGTCTTTCTGACCGGCGCTGCGGCCCTGTTGGGAGGCACGGTTTTGCCCAAAACTCCTCATCTGTCCAGAGCCTTTGTTCGATGTGCCTCCGGCACCCTGACCACTGCCTTTGCTTTTCGGCTTGAAAACAGGTTCAGAGGCAGCCGCCCACTTCGGTATTTCCTCCCTCTTGATACCGAGAGTCTCTGAGACACCAGGGAGTGGTGTCCGGTTCTGATACTCTTTATCATCGATGCTCATATACCGGATCCTGTCAGGATCGGGCATATGGGAAGCATCCTTCATCAGGAAGAAATCCCGGATGCTGGGAAGCTCTCTCAGATTCACCGAAGCATCGGATCTGACCCCCGCAATACGGGCCCAGCGCTCCGCAGCGCTCTTCTGATAGCCTTCTACGTAAGCTGTGAGCTTCGGGTCCCCTCCGCTGTATTCCGTGAAGGGGTTGAGGGAGAGAGAAGGTCCATAAGCCTTGGCGGGATCCCATTCACGCAGAGCTTTTACCGTCAGCCTGATCCTTCCAAACCCGTAAGGTTTCCCCATCCCGATGTTCATCTCGGACTCCGGCTCAAGCATCATGCTCCAAAGAAGAAGACCCAATTCCTCCTCCCTGAGGTTGTGAAAGCGGACCTTCCCGGTAAACCGAGTCCCCGCCGGAAGCGGGTGAAGTTCAGATTTCACCTTCTCCTTCGTGGATATCGTGTCAGGCCTCGCTTCTTCCTGCAGCCAGTACTGCTTCATGCCGCGGAGTCGAAACTCCCTGTCGTTATAGTTTCCAGCTATATCGCCATCCGGAAACAGGTAGTCATTGATGCTGGAGGCCTTCGGCTCTCCCAGGATCTGAGCATGCATCTCTGTCCGGCCCGGGTGGTCTGCGGGAGCGTCCGAAAATGACAGCCTGGAGCGGTAGCTTGAATCCTGCCTGCTGTAGCCAAAAAGAGCTCTGGAAAAGTCCAGCTTCTCCGTCTTATGCGCTTCCGGGAGGCCTTCACTGATGGTGTGCTGATAGAAAAGCCGGAGACGGGGCGTGAAGCCAAAGTATGTCCGTCCCTCGAATTCGATATAAAAGACTGGCCTTGTGGTATCGCCATCCGGCAGCTTGAAAAAGTCCTTGTTGTTTCCAAGCTGATTCTTCTTTTTCTCGTAGTCGATCTGATAGGCTTTGACATCCGCCTCTGAAAGGGTGATCGGCTCCTTCGACCGGTCAATCTCCGGAATGATGTAGACTGCCTTCTTGTCCTTCATGTATCCGGAGCTTAAGACATAGCCACTTCGGGACAGTCTCCCCGCTTCATCCACCTGACAGACCTTCTGATCTCCATTGAGCGCATAGGAGACCGCTTCCCAGTAGCAGCTATATGTCCTGTTTTCCGCACGATCTGAGAATTTATAGGCAACCCGCCCTTTTCTCTCCTCCCTCCGATAATTCCCTGTCTGGTTCATCAAAAGCTTTTTGTGCTTCTGATTCCGGAACCAGAAAGGATACTGATCCTGATGCTTCCAGAGGTCCGTCCGCTCACTCAGGACATAGTAGTTCATCTCCCCGTAAGAATCCTTCTCAAACTCCCGGATGCAGGGGTAGATGACATAGTCCTTTCCCTGCTTCTCAATATAGCCGGCCTTAACATTTTTCAGCACGCTGATATTGGTATCCCCATGCGGTACGGGCTTATTGCCCAGGACTTCGTTATAGGCATCCTTCAGATTCTTCATGCTGCCGGTATTCGCAACAGCGCGGTACATCAGCGAATAGTCATCGATATCCGCCCCCAGACTGGAGATCCCAAGGACCTGGGCATTGCTGCGGATCAATCCTCGGATCGTACTTCCCGGAATCGCGTACTCCCCATACGGATTCCGGCAGAAGTCATTTTTCTGATCCGCTCCGGCATTTACAAAAATCGGTGTTTTCGCCTCGATCTCGTACTCAATCTCTCCGGTGATGCCCTCGTCAGGTGCCGCATTCTGCGGCACCTGCTCCTTCTCATCGAGTGTCACGACATTCTTCCACATCGTGACAAAGTTGTAAGGGGCACCGACATAAGCTATGCCCGTATTATTTACCGCCATACGCTCCCCTTTCTATCCCGGCCAGTCTCGTCAGAGCAATATAGGTCTGTCCATCCTCATCCTGGCTGAGATACTGCCTCACCCGAAGTCTCTCTCCCGTCTTCCGGAATCCCCCGCCCAGGAAATAGACCCTGTCAATCGAATCTGAAAAAGCCCCATCATCAACCAACACGGCCTGAAGCTTTCC
Source organism: uncultured Lachnospiraceae bacterium (assembly GCA_902797665.1). Lineage (GTDB taxonomy): Bacteria > Bacillota > Clostridia > Lachnospirales > Lachnospiraceae > Porcincola. The sequence continues at coordinate 2,494 of CADBUA010000063.1, forward strand.
ATTTCTCCGAAAGACATGCATCTCCTCTTCCTTCGAGAAAAAACGCGCCTCCAGGAACTCTTCCGGATCCATTCCCAGAAGAGCATCTGTCTTTTCGAGAAGGACATCACTGATCCTGTAGATGAGGCCGTACTCATAGTCTTTGATCCTGCCGCTGATCTCTGCCGGATCGATCTGCCGGACAGAAGCGCCCTCTCCTCCATGTATCTTTTCCATTTTTGCAATCCCTCTGATTTTCATAGCTTTAGCAGGTTTCCAGTTTTTCACAGGACTTCAAGGCTCAATCCAGGTCTTCCCTGGTCTGTCCTGATCTTCCTTGCCTTTGCCAGTCTTTGTTTTGCATATACCTTCCGGTTCGGTCTCCCCTCTCCTTCCGGCCTTGCCTATCCCTGATACAAAGCCTGGATCAGTCCGTCGATCATGGGCTGGTTTTCCTGCCGGTTCTTTTCAAAATCAAGAGCCGCTTTGCCTTCCTCTCCGGTAATCTCGATGCGGCTGACCTTGATGATTCCCTTCCCGGAGGCATAGCCGCTGCCAATATTGATGATGCCATGCGCCAGGTCCCGGAGCACCAGAAGAATCAGAGCGCAGGATGCCTTGGGATCATTTCTGGAGCCGATGCCGATCTCAAAGCACACTTCGCCGAAGGTGTTTTTCTCCGCGAAAAGTCCTCCATTGAACACCCCGCCCGTCAGTTTATCGATATGGATGTGGTGAGACAGAGGGAGTTTCTCATTCTTTTCCCGATCTCCGATGACGGCATCCCGAAAAACCGCATTGCCGGAGGTTCCATTCTCGGCGGAGGAGCCGAAAGTACCCTCAATGAGACCTTCCGTATGGCTCACTCCCTGTCTTTTCAGGTAGCCGTTAATCACCTCCGCCCGACTTCTGATGACGCCCTTCAGGGAACTCCCAGGGACGATAAAGTCTTTCAGGGCATTCCTCATGCCGCTGGCATCCGGAAAGCCTTCCCCAAAGCCAGAGACCACATAGCCCTTGACCAGAAGTCCGCTTTCGGTCTTCCCATGTACCACAATCCTGTACCTTCCAAAGGATTCGCTCGAAAGCTTCCCAGAGATCTCTTCTGTCTTCTGATCCGGGAGCCTGTATTCCTCTGCCCAAAGTGCTCTTCCATCGGGACTTTTCAGATCAAAATCCTTCCGGAAAAGCTTCTCCATCGCGACAGATCCGTAACCGGTGCTTTTGGACCCTCCGAAAAGGATCTCCCCGCTTTTGATTGCGGAGAACATCCCGAGGATCTGCTCCTCCGGAATCTCGTAACTGCCGCACCCGTAAAAGTACAGGGCAAAGGTAAAGACAGCTCCTCGGCCTACGCATTCCAGGTCAAACTTGTGTCCGGAAGTGATCCCGGAAGCTCCGATCACGGAAGAGGAAACCGATCCGGATACCGGATCGATCCGCACACGGGGCCTGTATTCAAGCTTCACGCTGTCAGGCTCCAGAAACCTTCCGTCCGTCACTTTGATATGGCTGTCTGTTCTCTCTGACTGAGAAGAAATGTCCCCGAAAAGTCTGGCTGCTTCCTCTCTGCCGTATCTTCCGCTGTACCAGGATCTCAGAGCCCCGCAAATACTGCTGGCCTGAATAAAAGGGACGTCCTCTACAGGATGAATCAGGATCTCCTCTCTCCCGCCTTCCGCGGATCCGACATGGAGCGGTCCCGTCAGTCTGGCCTGCACACGATACTTCAGTACTCGATCATATATTGGTCCGCTTCTCATATTCATCCCTCTTCCCTGCTGTCATAGTGAAGCTCCCGCTTCAGAATCTCCAGCTTATATCTCCCAAGCTGCTCCGCCGTGAGAAGCTCCGCCTTCGGAATCGTCATCACACGGTCTTTCTCCCTGGTCTCAATCCCAAGAAGCACATCAAGATCTGCGTCGAGCACATCCATCACATGGTTTCTTAACTGATCCACTCCAGCCTTGGCCTTATGGATCTTCTGCTTTCCTTCCTTGTCCTTCTCGTGCTTAAAGAATTCCTCCAGGAGCCCCTTTGCCTTCCCACTGTCATAACGGCAGCTGATGATGATCGGCTCAATCTTTCGGATCCGGCTCTTACTCATCCCGCTATAATTCCGCTTCTCCGTCTGTTCGAAAACATACTTCCGGATCCCGGCTTCAATCTCCCTGCGGTACCAGGCCCGGGCGGCAGTCCGGAGGGTCTCCCGCTCCTGAATGGAAACGCCTTTTCCGGAAAGAGAAGAGGTGCCGCCTAAGGCGGCATGCCCGCTCTCCTTCCGGAGAGCGGCTCTGCCGGAGGTCTCCGATGGGTCCATGGCGAGCTTCTTTCCAATCTTCGCGTAGTCCCGTAAAAACAGCACCCTGCCGAAGCCTTCACTCCGCCTCTCGCCAAGCCCCCGGTCCATGACCTTCTCAATCGCCTCTATCTTCAGCGTCCCGCTGAAGGTCAGCTGAAAGACACTTCCCTTCTGATAGCAGACATCAGAAGGTGTCTGGTGCCCATAGGTGCGGTTGTAGCCCCGGATATGAGCCAGCGAGGCTGCGCACTCAGAGACCGCAAGGTCAGAGACCTCGAGTTCCTCCCGGAGAGCATCCAGGTCAAGCCCGATGGGCTCCCCGTTTTCATCTGTCATTGTCAGGTCCGACAGAAGCAGCATATAGGCAGGGCTCTGAAGGTCAGAGGCAGGGGCATATTCATGGAGGGGAAGAAGGTCTGTCTCTTCCAGAGAGAGGACCTCACACTTGCCAAGCCCCGCCGAGCGCACATTTCCGATCCGGATGGTCCCACTCAGAATCTCCCGAAAAGCAGGAATCCAGGAAGCGGCTTCCTCCTCCAGGGCAATCCATCCCACGTAGATCTGCCCTGCCGCCATGTACGCATTCCGGTAAGGGCCGTGCATCTCTTCATCCCGGAGGTTATTCTTCAGCTCCCCGCTGAGAGAGACAGAGGCATAGCGGATCACACCATCCTCGATCCTGCAGAACTCTCCCACTGATGCCCGCTTGTACCCTTCCGGGAAGTTCCCATCTGCCAGCACATTCACAATGGGCTTTGCCCCGGAAACCGTGGTCTTGTCTTCGTAAAACCCTTTGGGAGAGGGCATGGCATCCCTGCCTCCCTGGTCCGGGTAGGCATTGAGAAAGCGGATCCTGTCGGAGAAAAGCTCCACTTTAGCCGTCTCAAAATCCTCCCGCTCCGAGAGCTGATTCAGAATCAGGCCCCGGACAGCCGAACCCGGAATGTAGTGCAAAGATTCCGTCTGGCCGTTGTTTGATGCATGTTTGTCCGCGATCCTGACTGGCTCCAGGCTCCGCAGAACATATCGAAGGTAATGCGCCATTTCAAGCCTCCTCTTCCGCATAGACCCGGACCTGTCCAAAGCCCCGGTTCCGCTGTGTCCCTATCCACTTCACAAAAGGAAGGACCTCCCGGATTAGCTGCTCATCCTCAGGCCGCACTGTGATCGTGCTCCGAAAAACCAGATCTCTGTTCACACATCTGGCAGATCTCAAACTCCCCTCAGCGACAGTTCCATCCTCATTCAAGCGGGTAAAGGTACGAAGATGCGTGAAGGAGGAAAGAACCTCATCCGGGTTCCCGCCTGTCTCCAGAAGAACGGTTTCCTTCACGATGTCCGGAAGGACGAAGTCAGAAAAGACCAGCTTCCTGGGGTTGTCACGGTCCTCACCGCCAAGGCCGAAAAGCTCGTTTGTCTCACGCTCCACTTCGCTCTGACTCTTTCCGCAGAGGAAGAGGTAGTTCTCCATCTCCTCGCGGAAAACCCCTTTAAAGGTGCCACCCCTGTAGTAGGGGAAGCCCTCCTCGTCATGCTGGACAGAGATGTCCTCTCCACCCGGTATGCTCATCCCGCTTCCAAAGATCACATCACTTAACAGCTGCATCCGTACCTGCATGCTCTCCCCCTCCCTTCTCCAGATCCAGATAGGTGTCCATAAGTTCCAGCGCGTCGAAAACAGTTGAGCGTTCCACTCCGTCTGAGCTTCTCACAAAGAGGGTCCTGTCCTGCCCCTGCCCTGTGAGCAGTCGATCCAGGTTTTCTGTCAGGAAGATTCTCTGTGCGCTTTCCAGGGAAAGAATCTCGATCCCGTTAAAACGGAGATAGTACTTCGTCTCCATCTCAGTCCCCTTCAGGACAGAGCGGAGTTCCTTCAGCTTCCCTCTCGGATACTTCTCACCGCCGCCTCCGGAATTCTCCTTCCCACCGGGCCTCCTGCTGCCTTCGTCTCCACGAATCACACACATCACCTGCCTGAAGCAGTCATACCTCCGGCAGGCTTCCCTCTCCAGGATTTCCCCGGGCGCCTCCACAATATATGGCCTGAGCTCCAGCCTTTTCCCCTCCCGGGTGCTGTAACCTGCCCGGATCTTTTCCAGGGAATCTCCCAGTTCTCCGAATTCAATATGCCAGTCAATCAGCGAGACGGATGCACCGTTGTCTTCCGGGCTCAGAAAAGCACCTGTTCTCTTTGCGCTGGAGCAGAGCGCTTCAGCCAGCTCATAGGCCCGGTAGAAGGGATATTTCTCATGGACAATGGCCACGCCTGCGCATGCGTGATAAGGCTTCCCATCAGATGCATTCTTCTTCGCACTCAGTTTATCCAGGAAGATCTTTGCGGCAGAGACACCGATCCGTCCCTCCGCGATGAAGCAGATATCGTCACCTGAGGTGATGATCCTGCGGATTGGAAAAGCCTGATTCCTGAGAGACAGTTCCTCCAGGGCAGGAGATTCTGCCACACTCTCTGCCATCTCCCGATAGGCATCCTTGAAGTCCTTGTCAATATCATCCGAGAATTTCCGGATCTTTTTTCGAAACTCCTCAAAAGAAAGAGACTTCATCCCAGGAAGGTTGTAAAAATCTGTAACTCTCCTCCCCATTCCATTGCCGTCGATATGGACGATCGCCGCAAAACTGGATTCGCCCTCGCTAACACCGAGATCCCGGAGC
>CADBUA010000064.1 GCA_902797665.1 uncultured Lachnospiraceae bacterium
AGGCCGAAAGATGGCCGAAAACCTTTCGGTCTTCTGGACCAAAAAGTTTTCGGCCATCATCCCTTCAGCTGAAAACACTCAGATCACAGTGCTGAGGAGACTTTGCCTGCTGAGGGGATGCCATCCGGATGCAACCGATCCATCAACTGCTGCATGTCTTCCGCTCTCAGGCGCTCTCATTTCTCCCGGGATCCTCTTTTGCTGCCTGTCCAGTCACAGCTGTCTGAAGGGTCGAGGGCGCATGCAGGCAGCAGAAATCCAAAGAATGGATGCCCGTCCTTTTCTTCTGTATGCTCACATTCTGCGCAGGATGCGCAGAACAGACCGGACAATCCCCTTTTTTGAGACATAGCTGCAGCAAAGGCTGAAACACAAAAAGAAAAAGACAGGAAGCGCGAAAACAGGGAAATCCAGACTCTGCACCGAAAGGCCTGTCGGCACTGCCGCATCTCTGCTGTTGGTGAAGACTGCGGCAGCATCCACCGATCTCAGCTCCACCGTGACCTCTCTTGTGCTGATCGGCGCGGCATCCCCTTCCGTCTCACCGACAATCAGCCTGACCGTCGTCTGATAGCCCTCCTTCGCGCAGTCCTCCTCCGCCACGGTGACTTTCGTCCCCGCAGGAAGATCCTTTATCGTTCGGCTTTCCCCATCCGCCAGGGCAAAGCAGGCAGACCCATTTTCAAAAAGTATCTCGCGTGTTCCTCCATCCTGGTCCATGGTGCTGAAAGCTCCAGTCAGTGGGCTCCCCCCTGCCGTCTCGCCCGTGAGGGTAAAGAGGAAGGCTTTCCCGTATCTGCCCATGCTGCCGCTGACATGCTTCTCCACGGTCAGATCCGCGGTCCCGCAAAACCCCGCATCCTGGTAGCGCACCCCCAGATTGGACGCATGAATCTCCTCCGCATTCAGCATCCGGATGGCAGGAATGAAAGCATACTGAAGGAGAGCATTGTCATAGACCCCAGTGGCATTTGAGTCCCGCTTTTCATTTCCCTGGCACAGCGGTGAGACCAGATAGGAAGAAAAATCCTCATCCCCCTCCCCGGCGCTGAACCTGACGCCAAAGATTCCAGCCGGCAGACCGGAAAAGCGGTAAGCGCCCGCCCCGTAGGTGGAGTCAGAGAGGGCGGAGAGCTCCCCGGACAGAAGGTCCAGCCGCTGTCCTGTGAGGATGGATGCGGAAGATCCGCCTGCCAGTACATAGGGCGTATAGTTCTCCGGAAGCGCCATGGCCGCAGGATCTCCCTCCGGGCCTTCATACTGCATCAGGGTGACTCGCATGCCCGGGATCTGCTTCTCCTGAGACTGACGGATTCCGTCAGAGTTTTCATCGCGCCAGGCGACGCCGTCCAGGCTGCGGCTGACCACATAGGACCTTGCCGGGGCGGTAAATCCCTGCTCCGTCAGTGTATTGACCAGGTAGTCACCCGCGGTGGGCTCTGAAAGCTGAAGGAGCAGCTTCATTGTCAGGGTGGAGTTTCCCATCTGATCCCCGACCGCCGCGATCAGGGAGGCGCAGAGATTCTCCGGCAGATTCGCAATGCCGCTCTCGGAGACTGAAAGCTCCTGCCAGCCGCTTTGAAGGAAGTCTTCTGCACTTGTCATTCCCTGACTCACAAAATCGCTGCTCGTCATCCCCCGGAGCGTGGGATCCTCCGTGTAAAACAGGCGGACCCCTCTGTAAACCGTACTGTCCTCTCCCTGGGAGGACAAACCTCCCAGATTCAGGCTTTTTTCAAGGACTGCGCATCCTTCTTCCGCGATCTGGCTCCCCGCACTGTCCCCCCTGTATGGAAGGCCAATGATCGAGACATTCTGGTGTGGGTTCGGACTGCTGTTGTTGATTTTCATGCTGAAACCCATAGGAGACTGAGCCTCCACGGCCATCTGGTCCTCCGTCTGACTGATGCTGAAACTGGACAGTTTCGAGATCTGAACGGAACACTTGGCCAGGTTTCCGGCGCCCTCTGAAAGCAGCCTCGTATTGTCCTCCTGTGTCCGAATATACGCGGTGTTGATCAGCAGCGCATCATTCTGGAGTTTCCCATCCGAATCCAGCTCCAGGGTATAGCGAAGGGGAGGCAGCGTCGTTCCGCTGTTCAGATCCAGCGCCACGTCATAGATCGTGACCTGAAGCACTGTGCCGCCATCAGGCCCGCTCGAAAGGTTCAGTTCCGCCGAGCTCCCGTTCAGATCTTCGCCAACCGGCACTGTATCATTTTCCAAAAGATGCGTCCCGCCACTGATATTTCCCTGCCTGCCCTCCCGGGTCTGGCTGTAGTCTCCCCCGTAATAGAAGGAGCCTGGCACATATTTCGTCCCTTTTGGAATCGTATCCGTGACCGTCAATGTCGTCTCGATCAGGCCGATCCCTTCTCCGCCGTCCACAAGAATCTTCTCCGCCGAGGGCGTCAGGACAAAGTCCGCAAACCGCTGTCCATTGTCGATGGAATAGGTTTTCTTTGCGGATCCGTCTGACGTTTTCTGGCAGACAGACTTCGCGATTTTTCCTGCATAAGGCACCAGGAGGCAGGAATCCCCCCAGTACTGTTCTCCTGTTCCGCCGGCCCAGGCGCCATTCTGATAGAAAGACTTCTGATAGCTGGCAATTCCCCTGTCCGTGGAGGCATCTCCTGTCCAGTCCGCTTTTGGATAGCTGCTGTAGTAAATTCGCCTGCCCTGGTTCTCCAAGGTCAGTCTGGAAGGAAAGACGGTCTTCGCATAGCTTGAAAAATCCAGATCTGTCAGCTCTTCCTCGGGAATACCGGTCCTTTCGGAGAGTGCCTCCGCGATGCTGCCTTCCACCCATCCCATTCCGCACAGAGTCGTCATATAGACATGATTCATGGAGGAAGCTTTCCTGGAGGCCCTGAACTGTCCCCGTGTGCAAAGGCTGACCGATTTACTGGCGCATCCGCGGAATTCATAGAGGATGGCGACGCAGCGAAATCCCCGCGATCTCAAATCATCCAGGGAAGTGAAAAAAACAAGGTCGTCCGCCGTGGCCTGGATCATCGCCCTGTCATAGCCTGCCTCATCGGGTCCAAGCCCACTATGCTCCCATCCGCCCTCCGGGCTGCCTACTGCCGTGTTCTCCGGCGCCACGGCCCCGTAGCCAATGGTCAGGTCGAACTCCACCCTGTTGTTGGGATCCACTTTCAAAGAAGCCTGACTGATCTCGGCGAAATCAGGGTCAAACTTGCAGAGATGGTCGTAGGCAACCCCGGCGCCCTGGCCGCTGAAATCCTTGTGGGTCAGGTAAGTGGCAATCAAAAAGGGGGCGCCGGGCGTGGTCCAGTCTTTGCCGTTGTAGAGGCAGTTCTCTGTCAGGGGCACTGTGCTGACCAGGTTGTTTCCGGCATAAAACATCCACTGCCCGAATTTCCCATGATTGGCCAGTGATCCGAGACTGGTCTTCAGAAGATCATCGGCAATGTCCATCTGATTGTCTGTCTGAGCGGACTCTGCCAGGCTCCGTCCGGACCGTCCCTTCAGGGAGAGGGCCCTGTCCCCAACAGACAGTGTCAGACTTCCGTCCCCGTACAGGTCCGCCAGCTGTTTTCCCTCCGCGTCCTTCATAGGCTGGACCAGCCAGAGTTCCCCGGCGGAGAAGGAGGCCTTTGCGACATCCCAGGGATCCGTGACCTCTCCCGCCTGGTAGTAGGTATAGGTCGCATCCGCGTCCCCGTTTGGGAAATGCCGGAAATCAACCCTGTACCCGCTGACGGTAATGTCCAAAGTCTCTCCGTTCTGAAGGGCACAGGTCCAGATACCGCCGTCCGTACAGCTGACCGCGTCCGTCCCGCTCAGCAAAGGCGCTGCGGCCTTCGCGTAGTCCGCAGCGCTCCCCTCCGAAACCTCTCTGCCCTCCGCGTTATTTCCACCCCGCGAGAGGTTTCCGTCAAGGCTCCAGATGAGCGGAGCAAAGGCGGTTCCGGTCAGGTCGACCGTCTTTCCCTCAGATCTGTAGATGGAGGAGACCGGAAGTTGGAAGTGAATGGGCCCGTCCGGGATTTCACAGCCCAGAAGTCCCAGGTCCCTGCTCTTTCCATAGATCTGAAGCGTGATGCCATAACAGAGCCTGCGCCCATAGACGCTGCCCCGGTCCCGGTTGAGCGCTTCTTCCCCTCCGGTGGAGAAATCGAAGGTTCTGAGGCTGCGGTTATCCCGGCTCTCTTTGATCTGCACATTAAATCTGAGGGCGGTGGTGACCAGAGCGGAGGGGGCCTTTGCGCTGACTGCCTCCAGTTCACCGTGCTCCGGGCAGAGGAACTGACTGCCGGTCACAAAGTCTTCTTCATGCTCCCGGACCTGACAGCCCTCCAGCCAGAACGTGAAGACTGGCTCCAGCGTCTGTCCCTCGTGCATGGCCAGAACCCGAACCTTGGCGTCAAGCTCCATCAGGCTTTCCCCGACAGCTGTCTCCTTCCCCTCCGCGGGAGTCCACAGAAAAGAGCCCGAGAGCACCTGGCAGGGCACTCCGGATCTCTCCGCCGTCAAGACTGTATATTCGGCGTTTTTCCCTTTGAGCCAGGTCATCGCAGCGGTGTCAAACTCCGCCTCATCCGGTCCTGCAGGAAGGAGAAACTCAAAGTACAGGGTCCCTGCTTTATAGTAAAGGCAGGGGGCGTTGTCCCGAACCTTGTTGATCACTTCCAGGGCGTAGGAGAGACTGTCAAAGGAGCGGACAATTCCATTGTTCGGGGAGGAGTCATTTCCATCCCCATCCGTCTCATCAAAAGGGCCGGCCCCATCCGTCATGGACGTAACTCTGACAGTGCTGATTCTGGCGTAGTCCCCGTCCAGGAGCTCACCGATGGAGGAGGCGCGCGCTGCCGCGGCTGTGCTCTCCGTGGTCCCCAGCACGATCTTCTCTCCCTTCGCGGTCAGCACATAGGCCTCGTACGATACCCTGTACTGATACCCCGCCTCCCTGGGCGTGATACTCTGTGTGTTCGTCTCATGCTCGAGGAAAACCCACTCATTCCCGCCGCTCTCCATCCCCTCCACTGAGAAAGCCCGGGTCTGGATCAGGAGTTCCTCCACTGTTCCGTCCTCCGCCTCATAGAGATAGGTCTCGGGCAGCACCTCCGCCCCATCCAGGCTGTAGGAGCTTCCGATCAGAAGCGCATTCAGAAGATTGGGCAGGATGGTCACATCCGCTGTGGTCCGTTTTTCCTCCGCCACAGACCGGAGCATGCTGAGCTCCACAATGCCGGGGTCCGTCTCCCCCACATCCTTCCACGACAGCTCCGTTTCCCCCTCATCCTCAAGAAAAAGGGTATAGGTCTCAGCAGCGTCCACTTTACTTACGCTCTCCTCCGGAACGGTCTCCGTCAGCGTGCTTTCTGTCAGGAAAATCTCCTGTCCCATCTCCGATTCATACGTGTTCCCCGCAAGAGTCTCCGGGCAGGGCACTCCCTCCCCGATCAAGGAAAAATCGGAAGGACTTGAAGAGTTTGAAGGGTTTAAAGGGTTTGAGAGACCAGAGGGGTTTGAGAGACCGGATGGGTCAGAAGGGCTTGAGAGACCGGACGGGTCAGAAGAGTTTGAAGGGACAGATGGGTTTGAGAGGCCAGAAGAGTCAGAGAGCATTAAGAGGTCAGAAGGATCCGTGGAGGATGTCTTTTCCTCTGTCTCTCCTGAAGTCTCTGTAGATCCTCCCATCTCAACGATACCTGGACCTGTGCTTTCACTTTCCGGCAGAGCGGGATCCCCCTCTGAGAGCGCTGGATCCATCCCAGGCGTTCCATCTCCTTCCGTCAGAGCTGAAATCTCCCCCGGGGCGGCCCGATCTGGCAGGACGGATGTCTCCTCCAGTAAGACAGGCTCCTTCTCCGCCGGGATTCCTCCCTCCTCTTCAATCTCCGCGGCAAAAGCAGGGCAGGGAATCTGCGCGCAGCCCGTCAGCATCAAAAGAAAGCATAGTACAATGAGCAGGCTGATTTTGTTTTTCCGATTCATATGGTTTCCTCCTGATGCGTCCGATCTCTTCCAAAAAGGCCGGTAAGGATCAGAAAAGCTGCAAGTCCAGATGCAAAAAGCAATGCTATATATATTAATACAGGATTGTTATCTCCTGTCTGAACCGGCGTAGAGGCTCTCTCCGGTCCCCCGGAGCTTTCAGCTCTTCCTCCCCTGCTGATACTGCTGCTTCTCCTTCCCTCCTCAGGCAGCCTCGAAGGTCCCTGTATCTCTGGTCCTGGCTCCGGTCCATTTTCCGGCTCCTCCGCTCTGTGCTCTTCTGGAGATGTCTCCGGCTCCTTGACTGTGCGCTCTTCCGGGAAACGCTCCGGTTCCTTCGCTCCGTGCTCTTTTGGAGATGTCTCCGTTTCCCTGACTGTGCGCTCTTCCGGGAGACGCTCCGGCTCCTTGACTGCGCGCTCTTCCGGGAGGCGTTCCGGCTCCTTCGCTGCGTACTTTTCCGGAGAAGATGGGGGCGTTTCCGTGCGGCTTCTCCCAGGTATCCCAGGGGAGAAGGTAAAGTCCGCCTTCTCCCTCTTGGCTCCTCTGCTGTCCCCCGTGAGCACCAGCTGAGCCTCCAGGCTGCTGCCCCGGTAATAGACAAAGACCTCCACAAGATAGGTCCGTCCTCCCCCGGAGAGGCGGTAAGTATAGTTTCCCGGCTCAGTCAGCAGCAGAGGAAAGGTTCCATCCCCAGTCCTCTCCGCGGTCATCTGGAAATGTCGGAAGGTCCCTGAGCCTGTCTCCGTCAGTTCCAGGGTCAACCCCTGCTCTGCCCGGTAGGGGATCAGGACAGAGACAGTCCCTGAGGCAGCCACTGGCAGCCCCAGGCTGCACATGAGGCTGAGCCATAGGAAAAAACCTGCCGGCAGCTTTCTGTTCCACTTTTTCATTGTCTCACCTCTTTCACCTCCGCATCATCGATCCATCCAAACACCACCGTACGCTCGGAGGAGACCGCGTCCTTGCAGGTTGACAGTCCCACAATCCGGGTATTCTCCGGCAGCTCATGGAGGTTTTCAGCGCACTCATAAATCCGCGCTGCCAGCTCTTCCCGATCCCCGATCCCAAACACCACACTGTCAGAGGCATCCGAGTCCATGGCCGCGAAGAGATGGAGCGGATAGCGGGTCCCATCCCGAAGTGTCAGCGTCCCGGAGCGATGCTTTTCAAAGAAGCCCCTCTTCAGGTACGCGTCCAGCGCTCCGAACATGGCTCCTCCCTCCATATGATGTCCGTAGATCAGGGAGTAAGGATCCCGGAAAAGGGCATCGTTTCGGAAATCCAGAAAGAGGGAGCCTGCCAGGGAGTACTCCCCGTAAGGGTCCTTATTCAGAAACTCCAGGTTGTCCTGCCCCTGCATGAGAGGATAGTTGACGTTTGTCCCCTCCAGGGAGAGCCAGGCAATGCAGGCGTCCGAGAGTTCCCCGAGAGGTGCCGCCTCCTCCCCTGCCGGGTCGTAGATCATCGTCCCCCGCTGGGCTGCTCCCTGGTAGACCTGGAGTGTGTCATAGAACACGTAGCCCCCCAGGGATAGGCAGACAAGAAAGAGAAGGGTAAGCAGCGCATCATAGATCCCGTTCAGCATGCTGATCAGTTTCATCCTTCATCCTCCGGATTGAATTCCCTCATGCTGGGAGGCACCCGGAAGCCGAAGACAGGTCTCCGGGTGCTCAGCAAAGACTTCTTATCCTCTCTTCTTCCGCCCTGCCTTCAGAAACAGAAGACCCAGAGAACCTGCTATCACCGCCAGCGTGCCCGGAAGGACCGCCATGGCGACACCGGTCGGGATCACACCCTGCTCACTGTTTGTGAAGGTCAAAACCGTATCGTCTGTGATGGCATTGTCCGTATAGGAGGCGTTCGCATCGACGTAACCCGAGCTATCCGTTCTCTCTCCCTCCACGGCCTGAGCACTTGTCGTATAGCCCTCTCTCGTCAGCAGGGCTTTGTCCTCATTGACGGAGTAGGAGCTGTCCTGCGCGATCCCCTTTACAAGCACATACTGTCCGCCCTGAAGCCAGAAAGCAGCCGTCACAGTATTATTTCCTTCCGGCACTGTGATCTTGTTCGGGTTGGAATGCTGTTCTCTGTTGATCGCGTTGGTGCTTGTCGACTCATCGGCATGAGTAAGGTCCACATCATAGACTGTGCCCCCCGTCACGCCGTTGAGCGTCAGGGTAAACTCGAAATACTCATCGTGTGAAGCCTGGTTGCCGCTGACCTCCTTTTTGATGGTCAGATTCTCCGTGCTGTAATGGTTCACAAATCCATCGGATTTTCCCTCCGGCTGACCCTGGCTGTACGCATCCGGTACACTCGCAGAAGCGTCCTGGTTGTGGAGCACATAGCCCCTTACGAGCAGCCGGGAATTGCTGTCAACGTGCTCGACATATACGTCCAGAATGCGAGTACTATCCGGATCATTGCTGATGCCAAGATGCCCGTCCGTATCGCCTGACTCTGTGATCAGGTAGCGGTAGACGCCGGGCTCCCTGAAAGAGACCTCTGAAAAGTCAACAGAAAAGGATGATCTGGCATACTTCTGACCGGATGTGAGCGTAACCGGGTCGGTCTTTCCATCCGCGGCCTGAATCAGATCGGTCGCCTTCGGAAAGGTCTGCGCGGAATCATAGGTATCCTGTCCTTCGCGGAAAACCGATGTCCCAATCGACGGTGTGCCGCTCACACGGTTTCCGTCATTTCCGGCAAAAACCTGAAGTTTTCCATCCACCGCGTCCTGTGCCGCCCCAGGATCGATAGAAAAGGTAAAGGTCTGGTTTGGGACATTTGCCTCGCTGCGCATGACCAGGTAGTTCTCGATATAGATCTTCTGCCCGGTCTCTGCTGAATAAGTCATTCCCGCTGCCAGAACAGGCAGTGTCTGGGCCAGCACGAAAACTACTGTCAGGATTGCCGCAATGCTCCTTCTTTTCATCTTCTCTCCCCGATGATCCCATGCGGAGTTTCAGCTGTCGGCAGGGCTGGATCATCTCTCCCTTCTTTCTTTAGATATGATTTATTTGACTTGATTTTCAGATGTGGTTTCTCCGCAGCTCCCTGCCCAATGCCGCCGGGGGAATCGAACCTCCGCGTGTTCCAAAACGGCAGCCAGTCTCTCTCAGATGCCCCGACGGCGAAACAGAAAGAACACCTTCCCCTGGAGATCACTCTCCCGGATACAGCCAAAGGACCTGCTGTCTTCCAGGTCCTCCCGATAGTCGTTCAGGAGAAAAACTTCCCCGGGGGAAACCTCGATCGGATAGCTGAGACTGCCCGGAGATGTGTCGTAAAAGACCGTCCTGGCGGTGCTCATCCCGTTCAGGAAAATGCCGTTCTCCGTAATTTCCAGCTCATCCCCGGAGGCGCCGATCACCCGGGCCTGGTGAACCTTCCCCAGATATCGGTAGAGGACCACATCTCCGATCTGTGCCTTCCCCAGGCGCTCAGTCAATACGAGATCCCCATCCAATACAGCCGGGTACATGGCATTCCCGTGCACCGGATAGATACCAATGACAAAGGTCAGAAGGACCCAGGCAAAAGCCGCTGTCAGGGCAAGTTTTGCCACAAAAAGAGAGAGTGCTCTCATCATCACAGTGCCTTTCTATGTCGGGACAGAGGATTCCCCTGCCCTGCGGAATCTGTTTTCAAAAATGCCTCCAGCTGGAAGCGGAGTCTCAGAAAAGTGGGTGATTGGCCGAAGCGGCCGAATTTTCAGAACGTGTATTGACGTAGATTATTGAACGGTTTCTTTGCTGCGTCCCCATAATAGGGCTGAATGCCCGGAATGTCAATGATTCTCCTGCTGAAACATTGGATCAAAGAGTGGATTTGGCTCTTCCAGAAATCCAAATCGCCTCTTTTATCCCCCTGTTTAAGCGTCTATTTCATGTTTCTATGCCGTCATTTTTCGTCAGATCTGTTTTTCTGTCATCGACGTGTATTCCATCCGCATGACTTCCTGCCCACGTTTCGATGGATCCGGTCTCAGGAAAGGCCTGCCGGAAGTCCCCTAAGACCTCAGAAGTTTTCAGGCATCAAAAAAGCCGGGAGAATCTCCCGGCTATCTGATCTATGACAGGAGTCCGAAAAGAACCACACAGCGGGCATGAGCCGCGCGTCCAGGCCCAACCTTTCCCAAAGGCTCTTTCACAGATCAATGTGTCCTGTATAGCTCCCATTCAGCACGAAGTAGGCGGCATTGTCCTCCGGCTTCAGGTAAAGATCGATCTTCCTGAGATCATCTGCCGCTTTGCCGTACTCTTTCTCCCAGATTTCCCGCACCCTGGCCTCCAGATCCGCTGTTCTGACATCTCTGCCCTGATACTGCAAGGTGATGTTCTGCGCAATCCTTGCTCTGGCGCTTCTGGACTTCTTTGCAGAGCTTCCCGCGCTTTTCTCTGCCTGCTTCTTCTCCGCATCCCTGCTGCCGTCCGCGGCATTCTGAGTTCTTTTCATACATCCTCCAAAATCTGACTCATTTATTGCGATTCAACGTATATGGTGGCTCTCCTCTTTTATACCCGGAAGCGCTTGGATCTGGCAAGAACTTTAAGGGTATATGCCCGCTCGCGCCAAAGGTTTTCGCAAATCCTCATGCTCGCGGGTATAAGTGATCTCTACAGGGACAGATGGGCCATGCCCTTCTCCCTCAGATCCTCAAGCTGCTTCCGGATCCCCAGATGCTCCGGCAGTTCCAGCCGGGGGTCCCTCTGGAGAAGCTCAGCTGCGGCCTCCGATGCCTCCTGCATCAGGGCCGCATCCGTAAAGGGATCAGCCAGATTGAAGGCCACCTCCCCGCTTTGCCGGACGCCAAAGAGTTCCCCGGGTCCCCGAAGCTCCAGATCCTTCGAAGCGATCTCAAAGCCGTCATTGGAGTTCTCCAGGATCTCCAGCCGCTTCCGGATGGTCTCCCCGCCGGCAGAGTACATGAAGATGCAGTAGGACTGATCCTTCCCCCTGCCCACCCGGCCACGCAGCTGATGCAGCTGGGCAAGGCCAAAGCGCTCAGAGTTCTCGATCATCATGACCGTCGCATTAGGAACATTGACCCCCACCTCCACCACTGTGGTGGAGACCAGAACCTGGATCTTCCCGGAGGAAAAGCGCTCCATGATATCATTCTTCTCCTCGGCTTTCATCCGCCCGTGCAGGTACTCCACCGAAACATCCGGAAGATACTTTCCAAGCTCCGTCCTCAAAGAGTCCGCGTAGTCAATCACATTTTCGGCGTCAATCTCCTCCGACTCCTCCACCATCGGACAGATGACATAGCCTTGATGGCCCTTTTTCACCTCCCGGGCAATGAGCTGATCCGCCTTCCCTCTCCAGCGCTTGTCCAGCACCGCGTTCTTGATCGGCACACGGCTGGCAGGCAGCTCATCAATCACCGAGATATCAAGATCCCCATAGAGGATCACGGCCAGGGTCCGTGGAATCGGTGTGGCGCTCATGACAATGGTGTGCGGAGAGATGGCAGCTTCCTCCTCTCCCCTGTCCGCCTTTCCAGCCAAAGCCTCCCTCTGCTTCACGCCAAAGCGGTGCTGCTCATCTGTCACCACCAGACCCAGAGCCTGGTACGCAACCTTCTCCTGAAAGAGAGCGTGGGTTCCAATCACCACCTTCGCTTCTCCAGATACGATCTTTTCCAGAGCCTCCCGCTTCTCTTTTGCCTTCAGAGAGCCGGTCAGAAGAACCGCCGGGATTCTGAGTCCGGCATTCCTGCAGAGGGAGCTGAAGCCCTCAAAATGCTGCCGGGCGAGCACCTCAGTGGGTACCATGAGGCATCCCTGATACCCTGCCTCCGCCGCCTGAATCAAGGCCAGAAAAGCGATGATGGTCTTCCCGGATCCCACATCTCCCTGCACCAGGCGGGCGCAGACCGCCTCCTTCCGGAGTTCTCCCGAGATCTCCTCCCAGAC
>CADBUA010000065.1 GCA_902797665.1 uncultured Lachnospiraceae bacterium
CCCTGCGAGTGTGAGAATCTGAGAGACAATTGATCCGAGCGGGCCTGGCATCAATAAAAAGAGGAAGTAAAAAGATATTAGTGCAGCGAAATAGTAAAAGAATAACAGAACAAAGAAAAAGAAAATAGGAAAGGAATAAAAGAAGAAACACAAAGAATAATAAGCAAAGAATAAATAACAAGAACACAAAAACAGAGCGTATGGAAACGCTCTGTTTTTGTGTTTTAATCCCCAGGGATCAGCATGCGCCCGCTTGCGGGCATGGAAATCAGATGAAAATGCCGCGCCAGAAGAGAGCGCACTGCCGCACCTGCTCATTCACACTTTGTCCAGCCACAGCTGGGGCAGGAGACACATCCGGCTTCGTAGTACAGAATGGTGTTGTTGCATTCCGGACAGTGCTTGAGGTGGGAGAGATCGACCTCTCCGTCATCCTTCTGGCTGCTTACCCGCACAAGGCCGGGAAGACGCGCCGGGGTCAGCTTCGCACCCGTATTCAACTGGGCCTGAACCTGTGCTCTGGTGAGCGGGATCACAGGCCTGCTGAAAGCGTCCGCACTGCCGTGGCGCTCCAGTTCCTCCTCACCGGGAAGACCCAGAAGATCCAGTACCTGGCGGTGCATCACCTCCAGGGCGTAGGCAATGGCACTCGGGCAGGAGTTGCCTCTGCTGGTGTCGTGCTTGAGCGCGTTCCTGGCCGAATAGGACGGGCAGGTCAGCGCAGAGTGGAGCTGATCCAGAATCGCGCCCAGCGGGACGCCGCCGCGCGCTGCCAGGGAGACCATCCGGGACAGGCCGCTCATGAAGGAGTTGCAGCCGCCGGTGGAGCCCTTGGAGAAGTAGGTCTCGTACAGATCCCCGTTCTCCGGATCAAAGAAGGCCTCGACGTGGAGCGTGCCGCAGCCGGAGGTGATGGTCCGCTTCAGGCCGATGCAGGAGTCGTCCGGTGCCAGGATGAATCCCCGCGGGAGTTCCGAGGCATGGGAGACGGTTGCGGAGCTGTTGTCCTGATCGTACAGATCCGCTGTTTCCTCCTCCAGCTCCGGCTCTTTTTTCGGCGTATCTTTTGTAAGGATGCCGAGCCGCTTACAGCCATCGCGAAAGATGGTAATGCCCTTGCAGCCCTTCTCCCAGGCATAGAGGTAAAGCTGCTCGATCTCTTCCACTGTCACTTCCTGCTTCAGGTTGACCGTGGAGGAGATTCCGGTGTCCACGTGCTTCTGCAGGATTCCCTGCATATCCACGCGGTCCCTCCAGGCGATCTCACCGGAGGTTTTGAGATAGGGCGGGATCGGATTGTCCGGGTAGAGCTTCTTATAGTCTGAAGCGACGCCGGTGAAGACCTCGTATTCCTTGTCCTCACCGCCGTTCAGAGACTCCGTCCTTCTCTTGTAGCTGATGGAGAAAGCCGGCTCCGCGCCGGTGGAGCAGTTGAGCATGGTGCCGATGGACCCTGCAGGCGCGATGGAAAGAAGGGAGCAGTTGCGGAGCCCATCCTTCTTCATGCTTTTGATCTCTTCCTGGGAGAAATGCTCCCGGATGATCGTGCTTTCCCAGACCTTCTCCGTATATCTGGGGAAACATCCCAGCTTGGCGGCAAGGCAGCTGGAGGCCTTCACAGAAGCCCGGAACATCACGTTCATGATCTGGTCGGTGAGCTGCATGCCTTCCTTTGAGTCATAGGCGAGGCCCAGCTTTGCCAGGGCATCATACAGCCCCATGATGCCGATGCCGATGTTCCGGTAGTTCTCGGCCATCTCGCGCTGAAGCGGCAGAGCGTGGTTGTCCGTATTCTCGGTGACAATCCGGTCCATCTCACGGACACAGATGGCTGTCGCGCGGACAAACTCATCAAAGTCGAAGCGGGCACTTTCCGTGAACGGATCCTTCACAAACATGGACAGGTTGATGGACCCCAGGTTGCAGCATCCGCCGCGCGGCAAGGGCTGCTCGCCGCAGGGATTGCAGGTCTCAATCTGGTAATCGTCACAAAACTCCATGATGTTGTAGTTCCGGAACTTCTCGGTGAAGATGCACCCCGGCTCTCCCCAATCCCAGGCCTTCGAGATCATCAGCCTGTACAGGCGGATGGGCGTCACTTCATAGGTAACCGTGTGGTTCTGATAAGTCCGGGTGATGGTCTTTGTGACCTCCTCCCCAGTCTCATAGTATTTCTTCACGCACGCCATGAAGTCGTCATCAATCTCCAGGGACAGGTTGGCTTTGGTGATCCGGTCTGTCTCACTTTTGACCGTGATAAACTCCCCAGCCTCCTTGTGCCAGGCATCCAGCGTCATAATCAGGGCGCCTTTGCGGCTGCCGCCCTGGGAAATACTGGCTGTCACCTGGTTGAAGATTTCCATGAAGGGGATGATGCCGTCCGACTTGAAGCCGTTGGTGCCAATGTCGGTATCCTTCGGCCTGACCTTGGAGAGGGAGATCCCCTGACCACCCTGGGCCTTGAAGGTATCCGCGATATCCGTAGCCGCCTGCATCAGTTCTGTCAGGCTGTCGCCGACATACCCGAGCGAGTAGCAGTTGGAGAGGGTTGCCTTCCGGGTAGTCCCGCGGTTGGAGAGGGTACGCCCTCCAAAGAGGAATTTCTTCTCCCAGATCAGATCCTCCAGCTCCCGGCTGCCGCCGGAAACCCGTTTCAGCCAGTCCTCAAAGGACTCATTCTGCCAACAGTACTTTTTTGTCCAGATATCGATGCCGAGCTGATTATCCGCCCCCAGCCAGTCCACCACCGTTCTTTCGGCCTGAACCTTCTGCAAAGCTGATCCTTCTGCAGCACTGTCTATTCCCATTACACGCCTCCAAACCCATAGAGTTTACTACATCTTGTACACAAATCTCAATACAGTGGCACAAGTTGTACGCACTGCTCTAGTATACCTGTTTTCAGCAGGAAAGCAATACGGAGATTTTACCAAAAAGTGGAGGGCAGGTCCTGCTGCCGGAGGGGGAGCGCAGATTATCCTGAAAGCTGCTGCGCCATCTGCCTTTCGCCCGAAGGGCTGGAGCGGGAGTCCTCTTTGTTGAGAAAGCATTTGGCGGGTGCTATACTTGACTGGACAAGTAACAGTGGTCGGGGCGATTCAACGGGAGCGCCGTCCAGAGGACAGTTGAGGAAGGTTAGTAGTATGAAGAAGACAAAAATAGTATGTACGATGGGTCCAAGCACGGATAGCAAGGATATTCTGGGGACCCTGATCGACAGCGGCATGGATGTGGCCAGATTCAATTTCTCCCATGGCACGCATGAGGAGCAGAAAAAGCGGATGAACCTTCTGAAGGAGGTCCGCAAGGAGAAGAAAAAGCCGATCGCCATCCTTCTGGACACCAAGGGGCCTGAGATCCGGACCGGTACGCTGAAGGGCGGACAGAAGGTCGAGTTGAAAGCCGGACAGCTGTTTACACTCACCAGCAGGAAAGTGGAAGGAAGCTCGGAGATCGTCTACCAGACCTACCCGGAGCTGTCCAAGGACCTCAAAGTGGGTGATACCGTGCTGATCGACGACGGCCTCATCGGCATGAAGGTGAAGGAGATCTCAAAGACAGATGTCACCTGTGTCGTGGAGAACGGCGGCCTCCTCGGGGAGCGCAAGGGTGTCAACCTGCCCAATGTTGAGATCCACCTCCCGGCGATCACTGAAAAGGATAAGGAAGACATCATCTTCGGCATCGAGCAGGGGATTGACTTCATTGCCGCCTCCTTCGTCCGCAATGCGGATGCGATCCGCCAGATCAGGGAACTTCTGAGAGAGCACGATGCGGACGACATTCACGTCATCGCGAAGATCGAAAACGGTGAAGGGATCAAGAACATCGATTCCATCATCCGGGCAGCGGATGGCATCATGGTCGCCAGAGGAGACATGGGGGTTGAGATTCCTGCCTGGGAAGTACCGCATGTCCAGCGCATGATCATCGAGAAGACCAATGCCTCCTATAAGCCGGTTATCGTGGCGACGCAGATGCTGGATTCCATGATCCGCAACCCGCGCCCGACCAGAGCCGAGGTAACGGATGTCTCCAACGCGATCATTCAGTCCGCTGATGCGATCATGCTCTCCGGCGAGACCGCGGCCGGCAAGTATCCGGTGGAGGCTGTCCGCATGATGGCCCAGATCGCGGAGTTTACCGAGGCGAAGATCAGCTATGAGATTCCGGACTTCAACCGCCTGCGCGGCAAGGCCAACGTTTCCAGCGCGGTGGGCATCGGCGCGGTCCGGACCGCCGC
>CADBUA010000066.1 GCA_902797665.1 uncultured Lachnospiraceae bacterium
ATCTCGATTACTGGAACCTGAATACCGGATATATGCTGAGCTTCAATTTCAACAAGAACAAAGAACAGGGCGTGAAGCGGATACAGGTCGGGGATCAGGTTTTGTTTGAAGGAACCGTGTAGCGGCTGATGAAAGCGTATAGGAAGAAGGAGTACGCCGATCTTCAGAGCGAGAGTCCATGGGTCTCCAGTCTATCTTCGGTCGGCGGCATCATCATAGCGGAGGACATTGAAACACAGAAGAAACTGGCATAGTTCTGATATCGAACAGATATTGTTTTTGTGACTGTCCAGTCCGCTCTGCGCGCTTGCTGCGCAAAGCGAGGTCATACAGTTCAAAAGCAAAGGCCGGGCGCGCTTTGAACTCGACGACAGGACCCTGCGCCTGGCCGAATGCCGACAGGCGCCTGCGATGGACAGCTTCCTCTTTTCCTGCATCCGAATTGCCCTGAGTGTGGGCAGTGGGGAGAAAAAGAGCATATCTGGCACTCTCATAAGGTGACGGCTGCCAGTACGGCGATTTACCATCCGGGTTGTTATGTGCTCTTATTGATAAAAGTGATGAAGTTTTCAGACTGCTGTAGAGATATTTGGAAAATAAGTAAAGAAAGAAGAAGGAAGAAGGGGGAGGGGAAGGAAAAAGAAAGAAGGAAGAATGGCAAAAAACACTTAAAATGGATAAAAAGAATACGAAAAAGATATCAAGAGGATTAATAAATAGAAAAGAAAAAAGAATAAACGCAAATGGAATTGAAAATGGAAGGCTGCATTGGTGGAAAAAATGTGGTTGACAGATTCACCGGGAAAGGTGTATAAAAGAAAAGTCCGTTGAAGGACATCCAGGGGATTGGTCAAATGGTATGATAGGGGTCTCCAAAACCTTTGGTGGGAGTTCGATTCTCTCATCCCCTGTTTTTACACGAAATAGCCCTGAATTACTGGGCTTTCCAGCAGTCCGAGGGCAGTTTTCCTTTCGCACAGCCATTTGGTTGTGCCTTTTTTGATTTGGGAAATTCATGCTCTCAATGCCATCTTGTGCGGAACTTTGACCCTGCCTTTTTTCTTAGCTTTTTGCTCTCTTGCCACTTTTCCCATCCAGCGTATCCACACCAGGCTGAGTCATTTCAATCACATTTCAATCATTTCAAACACTTCCCGTATCACTTCCGGGCCGGCCAGACGGTGTACGATTGAATAGGCAGACGGTGGGCTCCTCCTGCGCCTCCACGTTTTCCAGAATCCCCTCAATTACCAGATTCGATATGAGCAGAGGCGTCTCTGAATCCGCAGAGGCCTTCCGGGGCCTGTCCAGTGCCCCACCGGCATCTTCAATCACAGTCCAACAGGAGAGGCTCTCAAGACTTAAGGAAGAAGAAGCGAGGGCGGAAGCTGATTCTGATCAAACTGGGTCAGGACGATCCGGAAGAAGGCTGGAGCTCAGAAAACTTTGAGGCTCTTTCCGTGCCAGCTGCAGCAGCCTGCGAAATACCGTATTCTTCCATGACTTATTCACCAGCGCCTTTATAGGGGCATTTATACCAGGGGAGCTGTCCAGTCGCAAGCACCAGAGCATCTGGCCGGGCGCAGGCTCCTGTCATCGCATGGAAAGTGTGCCCGGCCTTTGCTTTTGAACTGCATTACCTCGCTTGGCGACAAGCGGCCAAAGCGGACTGGACATTTCATACCGGGAAACATTCATCGTGCGGGCTGTTGACACTGCGGTCATAATAGGCCAGGCGTCGCACGTGCGGAGCCTGCGCGTGCAACTGTTCGTTCTCGAGAGAGGGATTCGCTCACCCGGCAAAGATGCATCGCAGCCGCTATCGGGATTTGAGCCGAAAGCGGAAGCTGCTCTGGCGTTAGCAGTGAACGCTTAGACGAAGCCTGATCAGAGATCATGCGAGCCTATAGGGAATTCCTGGAGCTGATCAAACGGGAATTATAACTGGAAGAAGACGAAGGAGGGCTTGATACGGCCTGAGACCTTTGACTTCCTGGGATTCCAGTTCTATTGCGGGTAAGCAAAAGGCAGCGGAAGATTCTGTCCGAAGGTCAGGTCTGTGAGCAAGCGTGTGAGGCCTAAGATAAACAGGATAGGTGAATGGATCATGATAAATCGTCATTGTGGGCTTAAATACATTTTCAGACTCGTTAATAGCGTTCTAAGAGGTTACTTCAATTACCATTCAGTGACGTACAACTCTATATTTATTCAGATATGAGGTTATCAGACATCTCTTCAAATGGCTGAACAGACGCAGTCAACGGCGGAGCTGCTCATGGGTGAGGTTTAACCAGATGATGAGAGACCGGCTCTTTGA
>CADBUA010000067.1 GCA_902797665.1 uncultured Lachnospiraceae bacterium
AACCCGGGTCAGATCTTCGGAAGGGAAGCAAATCCCTTCTCCAAATCCGCATCATCCGGAATATAGTCCTGCATGCTGCCGTTGTTGTACTGCTCATAGGCAGTCATATCGAAGTATCCGGTTCCGGTCAGGCCAAAGATGATGGTCTTCTCCTCTCCGGTCTCCTTGCACTTGAGTGCCTCATCGATCGCCGCGCGGATGGCGTGGGAGGACTCCGGTGCCGGGAGAATGCCCTCCGTACGGGCAAAGACTTCAGCAGCCTGGAAGACCGAGCTCTGGGTCGCGGTACGGGCTTCCATGAGACCGTCTTCGTAGAGCTGTGACAGGATCGGGCTCATGCCGTGGTAGCGGAGTCCACCGGCGTGGATCGGTGACGGCATGAAATCATGGCCCAGGGTGTACATCTTGGCCAGCGGGGTGACCATTCCAGTGTCGCAGAAGTCGTAGGCGTAGCGGCCACGGGTCATGCTCGGGCAGGAAGCCGGCTCCACCGCGATGAACTGGTAGTCCGCCTCACCCCGGATCTTCTCTCCCATGAACGGGGAGATCAGGCCTCCCAGGTTGGATCCGCCGCCGGCACAGCCGATGATGATGTCCGGGTGGATGTCATACTTGCGGCAGGCTGCCTGGGTCTCCAGGCCAATGATGCTCTGGTGCAGAAGAACCTGGTTGAGCACGGAGCCGAGCACATAGCGGTAGCCTTCCCGGCCAACAGCATCCTCAACCGCCTCAGAGATGGCGCAGCCCAGAGATCCGGTCGTTCCCGGGTAAGCTTCCAGAATCCTTCTGCCGACCTCGGTGGTATTGGAGGGGGAGGCGACCACAGACGCGCCGTAGGTGCGCATGACCTCGCGGCGGAAGGGCTTCTGTTCGTAGGAGACCTTCACCATGTAGACCCGGCAGTCCAGCTTGAAGAAAGCGCAGGCCATGGAGAGGGCTGTGCCCCACTGCCCTGCCCCGGTTTCTGTCGTGACGCCCTTCAGCCCCTGCTTCTTGGCATAGTAAGCCTGGGCAATGGCAGAGTTGAGCTTGTGGGACCCGGAGGTGTTGTTTCCCTCAAACTTGTAGAAGATATGAGCCGGTGTATCCAGCTCCTGCTCCAGGAAGATCGCGTGCGTCAGAGGCGACGGGCGGTACATCCGGTAGAAGTCCTGGATCTCCTTTGGGATCGGAATCAGCCGATGGGTGTTGTCCAGCTCCTGCTCCACCAGATCCTCGCAGAAAACCGCGGCCAGTTCCTCTGCCTTCATCGGCTCATGCGTTCCCGGGTTCAGAAGCGGTGCCGGCTTGGTCTTCATGTCCGCGCGGACATTGTACCAATTCATCGGGATATCCTTCTCCTCGAGATAGATCTTATAGGGTGTGTTCGGAATGCTCAAAGGTTCCTCCTTCCTGCCGCGTATCCCGCGGCCTGACCCTGGCAGGTTTGCTCCGGCCATTCAGCAACAAAAAAAGCTCCTGCCCTCTGCGTTTTTTCGTAGGGACAAGAGCGTTATGCTCCTGCGGTGCCACTCTACTTGGTGCTTCCGCACCCACTCATGCATGTATCTCCATGCTGGATGTTGTTGACGGAGATCCCTCTCCGGCGCACCTACTCTGCCGCGGCATTTCAGCTTGCCCTCGGAAGCCCATTCAGGCGCCCTATCCTGCCGCCTTTCCAGCCCCGGCGGCTCTCTGTGAGGAAATCAGATGCCTTACTATTTCTTCTTCATCGGTTTGGTTGGGAACACTTTATGCGATGAAGCGGTGAATGTCAAGCGGAGATCCAAAATCTTTTTTCTTTCTTTGAATTTTCCATTCAGCTTTTTCGTTTTCTCCCCTCTTTTCGCAAATATTTCCGGGAGTTCACAACTCCAGCCGTTCCGCGTGTTCCTGTTTTGCTGACCCGGCCATGCCGCATGATCCTGTCTGCCGTTTCTGTTCTGTTTCTTTCTCTGCAACTGTCCGGTCAGCTTTTCGCAGCCTGGCAGAGCGCGAAAGCGCAGAACAAAAGCAAAGGCTGGGAGCATATTGCGGAGACGGCAGGATCCTGCGCCCGTCCTCGTAGCTGTAGCTGTATCTGTAGCTGTACAGACGCTTGCGGCTGGTCAGTAGCTTTCCCTTTTGCCTGCTTTCCGCCTTTTATCCACCTTCTTCAGCGGACTGGAAGCACTTCCAGCCAGTACCCGTCCGGATCTTCTACAAAATAGATGCCCATGGCATGATTCTCAAAACAGATACAGCCCATCTCCTCATGCTTTCTGTGCGCTGCCTCGAAATCGTCCGCCCGGAAAGCCAGATGAAACTCACACTCCCCGAGGTCATACTTCTGCGGGTGATCCTTCAGCCAGGTGAGTTCCAGCTCAAAATTGTCATCTGGCCCCTGTAGAAAGACGATCGTGAAATCGGCTTTCTCATTCCTCCGCACCTCCCGCAGGCCGAAGGCCTCCTGATAGAAGGCAATCGACTGATCCAGGTTGGAGACGTTCAGATTCTCATGAATCATTCGAAACTTCATTTGCAAATCTCCTTTTCATTATACATGTACGAGCTCTTCTGTAAAGGTAGCTTGAGGCTACTTTACCACTTTTTCCCAAAGCTTAACAGGCATCTTCGGCCATCCTGTAAGCTCCATCGAAAGTGAGGGCAGGGCTTCCTGGACGCCCGGTCAGGCCGGCCGGAGCGGCAATCAGACGTATAGCTTAGGAGCATCCATGTATCTTTTTCGGACTATAATCCTATATATCTATCTGCCTGTCTTCCTTTCTATCTGTATCGTTGTTATGTCTTTAAGTGGAAAATCCATAAGGACCTCCAGTTGGCATTTGCTGCTTCTTATGTGTTCATCTTATAATAAAGCGATCTAAATTTATTTTCTCAACTATGATATATTTCTTAATATTAACGTTCTTTCACTTTATGCCATATCTCTGTCCTTTTACCCAAGCAGCGCATAAAGCAGAAGAACCAGGCCAACATAGACAAAACAGGGGATCATGTTCATGCGAATGATCTTCCCCTCATGGCCCAGCGCACCGGTGGTGGAGGAGACCGCAACCACGTTGTGGATACAGATCATGTTTCCGATGGCGCCGCCCGCCATCTGAAGCGCAATAATGGAAGCTGTGGAGAGGCCCAGTGACAGGGCGGTCTCAAACTGCAGCGGCCCGAAGAGGATGCCGGAGACTGTACAGGATCCGGAGACAAAGGCGCCAAAGACACCGAGCACCGGGCAGAGAATCGGGAAAGCCTGTCCGATTGAGGAGACCAGAGTGGCAGAAATCACGGTCAGCATCCCAGGCAGGGATGAATTGTTAATGCCGGAATAGGTCATGATCTGGACCATCGCCATCCCCGAAATCAGGGGGATGGCGATCTTGATCAGCATGCTGCCGGTCTTTTCGAAAATCTCCCGGATGTCACTCCCCTTGAGGGACCTGTGGTAGGCAGCCATCGTTCCCAAAGCTACCAGGACAAAGGGCGTCAGTCCTGGATTGTAGATCAGGGACAGGCTGTAGTTCAGATCCTGAATGCCGAACACGTTGCTGACCCCGATTGTGAAAGAGGAGAGAAGTCCCCGAAGGCCCAGCGCCGGGATCCGCGTAAGCAGAAGAACAATTGCGATAATGAGATAGGGCAGCCAGGCCAGGAGAAGCTTTCTTCTGCCAATCTGGCTGAATACCTGTCTGCTCTCAATGATCTCCTCCTTTTCTTTGTCATAGAAGTACCAGATGTGCCTGGGCACCAGAAACTTCTTTCTGGAGGCAAAAACCACCAGCACCAAAGCGATGACAGATCCAATGATGGAGCAGAACTCCGGCCCCACGAAGGTCCCCAGCAGAAGGTAGGGGCAGAGGAAACAGACAGATGAGAAAAGGCAGAAGGGAAGCATCTCCAGGATACTCTTCATCCTCCGCCCGGTGGAGTAGCAGACTACCAGTACCGCAACCAGCATGATCGGTACCGCGATTCCGGCAAGCCCGAGGTAGAGGACGGTCTTCGCCGTGACAGCGGAGGTGAACTCAGACACAGTCCCCCCTGCCGCCAGAACCTGCCCGGACAGGTTGGCCATGTTGCTGTTGGTGGGCGTCCCCACCGCCGCGAAGGGCACTGGTGTACTGTTGGAGATCAGGGCGATCGAGCAGGCCGCAATGGGTGGGAAGCCCAGTCCCATCAGGAGAGGCGCTGCGATGGCTGCCGGCGTGCCGTAGCCCGCCGCGCCTTCGATGAAGGCGCCGAAGAGGAAACCGATGATGATGGCTGCGATGCGGGGATCCGGTGTGATCTTCTGAAAGCCGTCCGCGATCACCTGCATGATCCCCGTCTGCCGCAGGGTATTCAAAAGCAGGATCGCTCCACCGATGATCAAAAGAAGGTCAATCGATTTCAGGGCACCGAACACTGTATAGCCCGCCACATGCTGAAGATCCATCCGCCAGACAAAGAGCGCGAACACAATGGTGGCGCAGAGTGAGATCAGCAGCGCCTTGCCGGATGAAAAGTTGAAGACCATCATCAGAAGCAGGGCCGCCAGAAATGGCAATGCCGCCAGAATTACAAAAAGCATAGAACTCCCCCTTTCCTCTCTGAAGCCCGAAAGCCTGGGACATTGCGATGCACCCAGATCCGCTGGCAAAGCTTCCTCCAGACAGAGGCATAAGGCGCCTCAGCCTGCCGCATCAAACCTGCCGCCCCCCCGTTTACGGGCAGGCCGCTTCAGATCATTTCAATACCGAATGTCAATGCGGAATGCCGTGTCCAGGTCTTCCGGGAATATACCGGGAAGCATTCGATCTGCCAGACGCTTCCATGGGATGGCTGAAACCTGGTTCAGGAGATGCACAGCACGGAAGCTGCCATGTGCGTCTTTTTTGACGATCGGCAGCTATTGCATGCACGAAAAACCTGCTATCTCCCCAGTTCAGGATTTTTCCACACGTGGGTATTATGCCCTGAAAAAATCCTGACTTCAATGACCACTTTCCCTGGAATGGGGTTTTGTCCACACTTTGGCGGAATCTGTGGAGAAGGTCAGGCTTTCAGATCGCCCTGGGATCACACTCTTTGCATCAGGCCTGGTGTTACAATCACATTTTTTGACAGCGTCTGATTTTTCCGAGGTAAAAGAGCCCTCAGAAAACTGAGTTCTCTTACTGGGAGACCTGGCCAAGGAATCAGTCCTACGGAACCTGAGAAAAGCCATTCATTCAGAGTGCAGCAATG
>CADBUA010000068.1 GCA_902797665.1 uncultured Lachnospiraceae bacterium
CATCGCATGACATCGCATAGAAGAATCAGGCCATAAGATAAATCTATAATCGAATAGATTATGAAAAGCACAATAAAGGTACTATCAGATTTAAAAAGAAAGGAAAAACATGGAGATCGAAGAGAAGCTGTCCTGGAACACGAGACTGGAGGAGGCAGCAGGGATCTTTCGGGAGAACCCGACAGATGACAATCTCTACCGCCTTCTGACGATCATTGTCAGTCTCGCCAGGAGCGGTGGAATGTGGATGGTTCCGGTCAGATCTTCCAGGGAGACCGGTCAGCCTTTCCAGCTGCTTCAGACAGATGATGGAAAATCCTGGTTTGCAGCCTATACCGATGTCTCCCAGGCGGAGGCAGACGAGGTTACTTCCATCATGAGCATGGACATCAGCGCTTCCCTCCGGGCAGCGGAGGGGATTGAGGAGGCAGCGGGGCTGATGATCAACCCCTGGACCATGGCAGCGGCGCTGCCGATGAATGCTGTCCGGATTGCCCTGAAGGTAATGGAGGGAGCGGGCTGATTCTGTCAGAGGGAGGTGAGATCGATGTTTGCTTTTGGAAAGCGATACCGGAAGATCGAGGAACTGGAGCGGGCAGTCAGCGTCTGCAGAAACAATGCGGAGAACAACTATAAGGATGCCGCCCAGGGAGGCTATCAGGATTTTCGCACCCGCTATGAGGAGCTGAAGGCCAATGGCGCCCTGGATGCGCGGCAGAGGGAGCACTATGAACAGCTGCTCGGGGAACTGGAGGAAGCCATGAAAGGCTTCTGGCACACAAATCACTGACTGGAGGTCAGCGCTGACCTCCAGTCAGTGGATCTGCCCGGGATGATCTGAGTCTTCAAAGCGGAGGCTCACCCTGTCAGGTCCCACAGGTCTGCTTCAGGACAGACGCTTTTCAAAATCTCCGCTCAGGACGGTGTTGGGGCTGGCGAAGATGAAGGCGTCTTTGTCGATCTTTTCAGCCTCTTTCTCCAGGAGGCCCAGTTCATATTCAGACAGGACCGCCACGATCACCTTTCTCTCTGCGTGAGAGTAGGCGCCTTTCCCTTCAAGGAGCGTGGCTCCACGGTTGAGTGTGGAAATGATGTATCTGCAGAAGTCATCGTACTGGTCTGAGATGATATTCACAGTGACGATGTTGTTCTGCTTGTGGAGCCGGTCGATCATCAGGGAAACAAAGACCTCCGCGATCAGGCTGTAAATGGCGGTCTGGAAGGAGTAGCAGAAAGCGGCGTAGGTGTAGACTGCCGCGTTGACAATGAAGTTGACCTTCCCGACGGACAGCTTTCGGTTTTTCTCTGTCAGCATCAGACCCAGAAGATCCGTTCCCCCGGAGGACCCAAATCCCCGGAAGGTGATGGATGTCCCGATGCCCTCCAGGCATCCGCCGCAGATGGCCACGGCAAAGGTGTCATCCAGGATCATCTTCTTCGGGATCGGGATGAGGGCCATGAAGACGGATTCCATGGCGACAATCAGCATGGTAAAGAGGATGTTCTTTTTCCCGAGAATTCGGAAGCCGGCGAGAAAGAGCGGGACATCCACACAGAAGTAGACCACGGACTGCAAATGAAAGCGAACGTGGACGAATCTTTCGAGCTGGTCGGTGATCAGCTGGGAAATCCCGACAAAGCCGCTGGCGTAGAGACCCGCGGGAACGATCACCATGTTGAAGGCCAGGCAGTATGTTAAAGTGCCGGCCAGGCAGAGAAGGATGTTTCTGAGCGTGAAATGCTTCATTGTGCTTTCTGATTTCTTCTGGCTCTTCAGGACAGACGCCTCAGGGCAGAAAAGCTGCCGCTTCCGGAAGAATCAAATCTCCTTTCCAGATCAGTTTTATACCCGCGAGCACGAGAATCCGCGACAGAATTGGAGCGAGCGGGCATATACCGGTGAAACACCCGGCAGATTTAAGTGGTTCCAGGTATAAAGGAAGCTCTTAGCTTATCACAGATCAGAGGAAATGTCAGAGGCGCTTTTTGCATTCTGAATGATGGATATGACCTGGAACACCCCGCAAGCGTAAGAGCTGCCAGGAATGGAGACGGTAAATCAGGAGGCAGGAAACAGACTGAAAACGGGAACTGTCCAGTCCGCTTTGGCCGTTTGCCCACGAGCGTGCTAAAACAGTTCAGAAGAAAAGGCCGGGCACACTTTCAATGCGGGCGCAGGAGCCCCACCCGGCTTTGACCTTAAGGCGCCTGTGACGCACAGCTACAAAAACGGAGGCGGACCATGCCAGATTATATAGAGATCCGGGGAGCCCGGGTCCACAACCTGAAGAACATCGATGTGAAAGTACCGCTGAACCGGATTGTGGGGATCGCCGGCCTGTCCGGGTCCGGCAAATCCTCCCTGGCGCTGGGCGTACTCTACGCTGAGGGATCGAGGCGCTACCTGGAGTCCCTCTCCACCTACACCCGCAGACGAATGACCGGGGCTGCCGCCGCAAACGTAGATGAGATCCTGTATGTCCCCGCGGCCCTGGCCCTGCACCAGAGGCCTTCTGTTCCGGGGATCCGGAGCACCTTCGGTACGGGGACGGAGCTGTTAAGCAGCCTCAGGCTCATGTTCTCGAGGCTGGCAAGCCATCGATGCCCCAATGGTCATTATCTGGCTCCTTCCCTCTCTGCAGCGGAGGGAAAGGAACTTGTCTGCCAGGTCTGCGGGGCTGCTTTCTACGCGCCCTCGGCGGAGGAGATGGCTTTCAACAGCCAGGGCGCCTGCCCGGACTGCGGAGGGACTGGAATTGTCCATACGGTGGACGAGAGCAGCCTGGTCCCGGATGAGTCCCTGAGCATCGACGACGGGGCGGTCGCACCCTGGAGGTCTCTCATGTGGTCCCTGATGACAGACGTCTGCCGGGCGATGGGCGTCCGGACCGATGTTCCCTTCCGTGAACTATCGGAGCAGGAGCGGGAGATTGTCTTCCATGGCCCCGCCGTGAAGAAGCATATTTTTTACAGGCCAAAAAACGGGAATGAGGCCGGGGAGCTGGACTTCACCTACTACAGCGCGGTCTACACGGTAGAGAACGCCCTCTCGAAAGTGAAGGACGAGAAGGGCATGAAGCGGGTGGAGAAGTTCCTGAAGGAGGAAGCCTGTAAAAGCTGCGGAGGGACCCGCCTCTCTGAGGCGGCCAGGGCGCCGAAAATCAACGGACTTTCCCTGGCGGATGTCTGCAGCATGACGCTTGAACGCCTCACGGACTGGGTGAGGGAGATGCCCGGGACGCTCCCGGAGGAGATGCGCCCTATGGCGGAGACCATCGCGGCATCTTTTTTCAGCTCTGCCAGGCGGCTGATGGATCTGGGGCTTTCCTACCTGTCACTGGATCGGGCCTCTATGACGCTGTCGACGGGGGAGCGGCAGAGAATGCAGCTGGCCAGGTCTGTCCGGAATCGGACCACCGGAGTTCTCTACGTCCTCGATGAGCCCTCCATCGGACTGCATCCCGCGAACATCGAAGGACTCACGGGCGTTCTCCACGACCTGAAAGCGGACGGGAACTCGGTTGTTCTTGTGGACCATGAGGTTGAGATTCTGAGAGAAGCGGACTGGCTGATCGAGATGGGCCCCTTTGCTGGCGAAGAAGGCGGGAGAGTCATCGCGGAGGGGACGATTCAGGACATTGGGATGAACATCGCCTCGAAAATCGGACCTTTCCTCTCCGGGAACGCGTCTCTCCCGCTGCGGAAAAGGGCCTTGGCCGGGGAGATGTTTGATCTTGGGAGAATCCATCTTGAGACAGGGCAGATCCACACGGTGAAACCGCTCTCTGTAGACTTTCCCAAAGGCAGGTTCATAGTGGTAACTGGAGTCTCCGGTTCGGGAAAGACCACACTGATTCTGGAGAGCCTGATCCCGGCTCTTCAGGCCTTGATTGAAAAGAGAAAGCTCCCGGAGCATGTCTTTGACCTGGAGGCAGCCGGGATTCTGCAGGTTAAGCTCATCGATGCCGCACCCATCGGCGTCAACGTGCGCTCCACCGTGGCGACCTATGCGGGTGTTCACGATGAGCTCCGGAAAGCCTATGGCAGGACAGCGGACGCGAAAGCGGCCGGAAAGAAGGCAGGGGATTTTTCCTACAACACCGGTTCGCTCAGATGTCCCGTCTGCGACGGGACCGGTGTGATCTCCCTGGATGTCCAGTTCCTGCCGGATGTGGAGATCCAATGCCCTGACTGCCACGGTACCCGCTATAGCCGTGATGCCTTCCAGATCAGGAGGAAAAACAAGGCCGGGAAGCAGTACGCCCTGCCGGATCTGATGGCCATGGACATCCACCGCGCGATGCAGGAGGCGGGAGATATCAAAAGTGTGCGCGAAAAGCTGGAGCTTCTGGACAGTCTGGGCCTGGGGTATCTGATCCTCGGGGAGGCGACCCCGACGCTCTCAGGAGGAGAAGCCCAGAGGCTGAAGCTTGCCGCGGAGATGGGGAGGCAGCAGGAGGACACAGTCTTTGTCTTCGACGAGCCCACCATCGGCCTCCATCCTCTGGATGTGGAGGTTCTGATCCGGGTTTTTTCGGACCTCATTGAAGCTGGTGCCACGGTGATTGTCATCGAGCATGATCTCGACCTGATCCGGAATGCGGATTACGTGCTGGATATGGGACCTGGCGGTGGGGAGATGGGCGGGAGAATCGCGGCCATTGGCACGCCGGAGGAGATCGCGGAAAATCCTGGGAGTCTTACTGGGAAGTACCTGAAAAGGGCAATGGAGCGGGGCGTCTGATCTCCTTGGCGGAACGATTTATGCCAGCTGGAATTACTTTTGTGTATATCTCACAAAAATGAATAAGAAAAAGCCTGCAGAATGCAGGCTTTACTGTCATTGAATAATTGATATGCAAAGGTAAATGCACAAAGGAAATATGCGTATATATAAATATGCATAAAAACGATATATGCAAAGTTAATATATACAAATATAATATATACAAATACCATATATTAAAAATCACATATACGAATATAATGGCGAAAATATCATTTAAAAGAGCAAGAGATAATAAAGCAATAAGATGATAAAGTAATAACACAATAAAAGCAAGACAATAAAGTAATAAGACAATAAAATATTATTTGCAAGAATAAAACATCAAAAATAAAAATCGATGCTGCGAATCACAGGAGATCCAGCTGCCGAATCATCCAGGCGGCAAGCTCCTTCCCGTCCCGGACTATGGCATTGGGGCTGACGGAGCAGGCCATCTCCCGGCGCTTCACCCAGACGGTTTTCCAGCCGGCAGCATGAGCGCCCAGAATGTCGCAGCGGAGAGAGTCCCCGACCATCCAGAGATTCTCCGGCGCGAGCTTCTCACGCTCCTCTACCTGGCGGAAGAAGGCGAGGTCAGGCTTGGTGAAGCCGAGATCTCCGGAGACATACACATGCTCCCGGGAGATCCATCGGCTGAGGTTCAGCATCTCGACCTTTCTCCATTGATGCCCGGAGGCTCCATTGGAGCAGATTCCAAGGAGCAGGTCTTCCCGCGCAGAGAGCAGGTCAAACATTTCTGTGAGTTCCGGGGAGAGGGTGATGTGGTTCTGGAGGTCTGTGTAGAGCTTTACAGCCTGTGAGGCCCTGGAAGGCGCATCGCTGATTCCGAGCTCCCGGTAGGTCTCCTCAAAGCGGAAGAGGTTGGACTCATAGGCTGTCATTTCCCCCTTCTCCACAAAGCCCAGGGTTTCATCACTCTTCACGGTAAAGATCTCCATGAAGCGGTCATTCGAAAAGTCTTCAGCGCTGGCTGAGCGGTGCGCAGCCTCCAGGAGCAGGTCCTGCCGGCTGTACAGTGTATCGTCGATATCAAAAAAGATGCCTGTCATTTTGATCCTCCGGCTTTCTGCTCTCTTCCTTCGGGAAGAAGATTCTCCGGGGTGGGACGGTGAAGGATCCAACTCCCGGTTCGATGGAATGCTCTATGAAATATGCAGCTGCCCAGCTGCAGGCTCTTTTCCAGGTACGAGGCCGGGCGCAGAGGCGCCTGTACCTGGACAGGCAGCGGGAAAAATCGACCCCTTCTGCCTCAGATGTCGTCCAGGGGCGGGCGCCTGGTCAGGGAAGTCCCGGGATGGACTCTTTCTACAGCCTTCCTCACAGCGATGTTTGCCAGCATCACGTGGCTTTTTTCCACATCGATGTGATAGATTCTGCGGAGACCTGGCTCTTTTCTGCCGAGCTTCCGGGGATCCAGGATCGTATGGCCGAAAAGTGGAAGCTCCTCCGTGGACCAGGGACGGCAGGGGATGGAGGACGCCTTCAGGGCGGAGAGGACAGAGCGGTATTCTTCCTCATCCTTTGAGGCATAGACGGTTACTTCTGATCGTGACTTCAAAGCATCACACTTTCTGGAGGGGCTCGGATGGAGAGCGGCGCCGGGCAGGCTTTTCTCTCCGTCTGAAATCTGTCCTCTAAGCATAACATGGATTCTGTCATCCGGGAAGTACACGCAATGGGAAGCTCCGTCAGGCTGATCACCCGCCTGGCGGAGCTTTTACGCTTCCCAGCAGGAAGTGGTCACTCCCAAAGATGTATGCTATCATCTCCTTTGCTGGCGACCTGACACAGTCATGATACGGAAAGGATATGGAGACGTGCGGGAATCGAACTATCTGAACATGAAAGATCTCAGCGCCTTTCTTGGCAGCCACAGACTCATGGAAGCTTCCATACAGAAGACACTTTATGGATGGTATCTGGATTCGGAGCTTTACGGGCAGCAACTATGGGCGCTCGGGGAAGAGGCGGGAGAGGAGGAGCAGGAGGTTCGGCAGACAGAGGATCCCGCTGCGCTTCTGAAGCTCATGCGCAGGCGGATGCGGAACCGGAGCGTGCTGCTTCTTCGGGACAAGGTCCTGGAAAAGGAGGCAGAGATGCTGCCTCTCATCGAGAGCAGGATTCTTAGGAGCGGGAACAGCGTTTTTTCGGAGAACGCCCTGGACTTTTTCATGCGGGCAAAGGAGAATGCCTCTTCCTGGATTGTCGGGCACTATGATGAGGTTCGCAATGAGTACACCAGATCCCTTCTCTGCCTTTTTCTGGGATTCAGGGGAACACAGGGGCTCCTGTCGGATCTCTGCCTGGAGGCGGAGCGGATGGCCCGGCTTTACCCGGGGGAGAGCTATGATCAAGGGCCGGCGCTTGCTGTGCGTGAGATGATTCTACGCTTTTACCGCCCGGATGGGGAGAAGTGAGGAAAGACATGAGAATCACTGAGACATGCGAAAAATGCCTGTATGACCGCCAGAAGGAGCGGGCAGAACGGATGGGGGATCCGGCTCTGACGGAGCGCTACCTCAGAGAGCTGACACGGATTCTGAAAAACCGCCGGGAGGAGGATACATCCCCCTACATGGTCCATCTCTTTGACCAGGTTTTCACGGAGCTCTATGGCGAACAGAAGGACTATCGCGAGATCAAGCGGGAGTTCAATGATCTGGTTCTTTCCATGCGGGAGGAGATTCTCGGAAAGATCCGGAGCGCTCCGGATTCTCTGGCTGAGGCCCTTCTCTACGCCAGAATCGGCAACTACATTGACTTCGGCGCCATGAAATCTGTGGACCGGGAGACCTTCCTCTCCCTCTTTGAGAGAGAACATCTTGGAAGCCTGAATCCGCAGGTCTATGGGGCTTTCCGGCAGCGGCTCCGCCAGGGAAAGAGTTTTGTCCTCATCACGGACAACTGCGGGGAGATTGTGCTGGATGGGCTCTTTCTTCAGATCCTCCATGAGACCTTTCCTCATCTGACGCTCTATACGCTGGTTCGTGGGGAGGAAGTCCTCAACGATGCAACACGGGCGGATGCGGAAAGGGCAGGCATTGACCGTTTCTCTACCGTCATTGACAGCGGGAGCGCTGTCGCGGGGACAATTCTGGGCATGCTGCCGAAAGAGACGGCAGAGATCGTGAAATCCGCCGATGTGCTTCTGGCCAAGGGACAGGGCAATTATGAGACGATGTCGGGATGCGCGCTGCCGGTCTTTTACTCCCTTCTCTGCAAGTGTGACCTCTTCACGGAGCGCTTTCAGGTGCCGCTTCTGACCGGCATGTTTCTGCAGGAGGGGATGCTGTGAGGAAACAGCCGGTGAGATGAGAAAGAACTCCCTCAATATATAAGCCTGGGGGAAGCGGGGATACCGCCCCTGGCATCTGGCGGTCCCTGCGCTTTTGAACTGTATGACCTCGCTCGGCGACAAGCGGCAAAGCGGACTGGATGGTTACGATTGTTTTTCAGAGGAAAAGGAGGAGGGAGGGGCTATGGCAAAGATTACACTCGCTATGCTGGAGGAGGTCATGGAAAGGACCGGGGAGGGCACAGAGGAAGCCATGGATGCCCTCCGGGCCTCGGGCGGAGATCTGGAGGGTGCAGTAAGCGCCCTTTCCGGGGCAGGGAGGGGTGTGGAAAAACGGTCAGAAGTCCTTGCCTCCCAGCTCCGGGATCTGTTAAAAACCGGAACAGTGGACCGGATTGTGCTGAAGCACAAGGGGGAGGTTATCCTGAATCTGCCGGTCGGGGCAGGGATCGCGGGCGGCGTGATCGGCCTCGCGGCAAGTCCCTGGGCGATGGTAGCCGGTCTGGCCGCGATCTTTGGCTTCCGCTGCACCATCGAAGTGATCCGAAAGGGCGGGGAATCGGAGACGCTGCCGGAGGAGAGGGGCTATGAGAAGACCGCGCCTGGAAAGCCTCAGCCGGAAAAAGCTGTCTCAGGGAAGACCGCAGCGGAAAAGCCGTCAGGCCTGGTTTCCATCTTTGGAGAGATGCCGGATTGCGGGAATCCCCAGGGCAGGCAGCGAAAAAAAGATCTGAAGCAGGATGAAGATGACGGGATGGGCGGCATCAAGGAGTTTCCCTTTCAGACGAGAACTGGCAGATCTGGGAAGAATCCGGAAAGGCCCGGAACTTCCTGGGCTGATGTCACCTTTCGGAGCGATGGAAAAACCTGAATAGACCTGTGCCTGATGCAGCGAAAGAGGTGGGTGAGCAGAGTGAGGGAAAAACAGATCGATGTACTGGCTGTGGGACATCTCTGTATGGACCGCATTGCCTATGTGGGAGACTTTCCGGAGGAGAACAGCTCAACCCACATAGTTCGCTATGAGGAGCGCCCGGGTGGAACGGCCGCGACCGCGGCAGCAGCCGCGGCGAGGCTGAATCTCCGAGCGGCCTATCTGAGCCCCCTCGGCTCAGATGAGACCGGGGAGATGCTCAGGACCTGGTGCCGGAACTACGGCCTTTCTCTGGACTTCTGTCCGGAAGATCAATCGTCCGGCAGCCGCTTTACCAACGTGGTCGTCAATCAGAAAAAAGATAGCAGGACCTTTTTTTCCTGGCATGGGACCTTCGATCCGATGGTCTTCGGGGAGAAGGAGCGGAGCGTCATCCGGAGCGCCCGGATCCTCCATCTCGACAACACGCAGCCGGACAATGCGAGACTTTCGGCGGAGATTGCCAGGGAAGAGGGGACCCTTGTCTCTTTGGACGGATCTTCCCTCCGGAAAGATGGGAGATTGGACCTGGACTATGAGCTGGCATCCCTCGCGGATATCCTGATCACTTCGGAGGCCTACCCTACGCAGCTGACAGGCCTTCCGCTCCGGGAGGCACTCCTGAAACTCGGAGAGGAGCTGCACCCGAAGGTCTTAATCTCCACCCTGGGAGAAAAGGGCTGCCTTCTCTTTCGGGAGGGGAAGCTCTGGCTGTATCCGTCCTATCCTGTCCCGGTGGTGGATACGGTCGGAGCCGGGGACGCTTTCCACGGAGGCTATCTCGCAGCCTTCCTGGATGAGCACCTGAGAGAGGAGCGGGAACGCATCAGCCATGCTTCCGCGGTGGCTGCCCTGAGCGTAATGGCGCCGGGCGGCTGGGATGGCCTGCCGGACCGGGAGATGCGGGATGCCTTCCTGAGAGAAAAGGGATATCTGGAAGGGGCAGCCTTTGACTGATGCAGGAATGATGGATCAGAATCACAATCAGGCACATCAGAACGACAGCAGTGAGTCCGGAATGCATTTCAATTGGTCGATCGGGCCCATCTGAACCTGCGCGCGTAAGCATCTGAACAATGGCACGAGCGGCAAATACCGGAGAAGCAGCTGGTTCATCCTGAAAGCTCTCGGTATCGGATGTGTTTCCGGATCAGAACAGGGAAAGGGAGGCAAAAGTGTCCGTCAGCGAAGATCTGCTTCGATATATTGAAAAGAGTCCGACCAGTTATCAGGCCGTGGAGGAGGCAGCAGCTCTCCTTTCCCAGGAGGATTTTCTGGAGCTTCAGGAGTCGGAGAACTGGGAGATCTGCTATGGGGGGAGCTACTTTGTCAGGAGAAATGACTCCTCTCTGATCGCCTTTTCCATACCGGAAGAATTCCAGGCAGCTCATATCTGCGCGTCTCACGCGGATTCCCCGCTCCTGAAGATCAAGGAGAACCCGGAGATCCGGAAGCTGGGGAAGTATGTGCTTCTGAATGTCGAAAAGTACGGCGGCATGCTGATGAACCCCTGGTTTGACCGCCCGCTGTCGGTAGCTGGCAGAGTGGTCATAGCCTCCCGGGATGGTCGGAATGGGGGAATTGGG
>CADBUA010000069.1 GCA_902797665.1 uncultured Lachnospiraceae bacterium
CACTTTCTCAGAAAGAGGCTAGATTGTAGAATATACAGGAAATATACCTGTACTGAGAGCAATACAAGCGACTCGATATATTTATTGTGTAACTGTCCAGTCCGCTTTGCGCACCCGCTGAGCAAAGCGTGGTAATACATTTCAAAAGCAAAGGCTGGGCGCACTTTCAATGCTTCGACAGGAGCCCAGGTCCGGCCGAATGCCTGCAGGAGCCTGCGACTGGACAGTTACAATTTTTCGGATTATGAGACTATGACTCCCTCTCAAGTAAAAGACCAGCTGTTCTGTCATGTCTCCATGAGTTCAGCCGGTCTCCTTTTTCTATTTTCGCTTTTGTGATCTGTATCTTTATTTTTCTCGTTTTTACACCGGATCTTCCGCCTTTGCCTGCGTCATCAGAGATAATAGATGCCGGCCTTCCCAACCGTTCCCAGAAGAACCTCCATCCCGGAATGAATCACCACTGGGGAACCCTGAATCGTGTGGTCCATAATTCCCTCCGCGCAGGATATGAGATCCAGGATGACATCCGGAGAAATCGGACAGCTATTGTGGCAGCAGAAGACACGGTCAAAGGCTTTCCTGGCCCTCTGCTGATCCAGGCGCCTCAGACTGTCGATGTAGGAAGGAAAATCCCTGTGCCCTCCAAACATATAGACTGGACCGTAGGATACGGTATCCCCTGAAAACAGAGCCCGATTCTCTTCATCCAGAAGACAGATGGAGCCCGGGGTATGACCGGGGGTATGATTAACCGACAGGGATCTCCCTCCGAGCTGGAAGACCTCTCCCTCTTTCAGGGGAAGCAGCTCGGTATCTGAGAGGGAAAGCTGTGACGCGGCTGCCTCCAGGTCTTTCTCGTGGATATAGGCCTTGGAGAACAAGGGCAGATTGGCCAGATGATCGCCGTCCCTGTGGGTCAGCACCACCGTCAGCGGCAAATCTGTGATCTGCCGGATCATGCCCGGAAGATCCGCCTCTATTGCCCCAGTATCAAGAAGCAGGGCTGATTCCGTTCCGATGATCAGGAACGCTCGCACCCTCTGCTGTTCCAACCCATAAATCCCATCTTCGTATTTCACAGCCGTTGTCATAATCTCTCCCTCTGCCTGATCCAGCATCTCTCAATCTATTCGGTCAAAAACAGATTGATTACCAGTGTATTACTTACCAATACATTAGCGTATATTATAACATTTACCAATATATTTATTTTTTATCTTCAATATTCTTATTGTAAAAACTTATTTGCTTTCAGTAAGCATTATATAGATTATTCATCTATTTTACTTAATTGTACGAATTCTTTATGGTATAACTTTTATTGTATTAATCCTTTATCCTACTGATTCTTTTTCCTATTGATCTGTTGTCCTATATTTTTAACACATTTAAATATACAAAAATCAAGAATATTTATATTTCCCTTATGGCTCACTTTGATATGTTTATATGCACATGACCTTATGCCATCAGGAAATGTACAGGGTCCTCAGGAGATATCTGCCGCTTTTGCAGGCCACTGAGACGCCGCCTTCCAGTCTACGGATCTCAAGGTTTCCAGGAA
Source organism: uncultured Lachnospiraceae bacterium (assembly GCA_902797665.1). Classification (GTDB taxonomy): domain Bacteria; phylum Bacillota; class Clostridia; order Lachnospirales; family Lachnospiraceae; genus Porcincola. The sequence continues at coordinate 1,568 of CADBUA010000069.1, forward strand.
TCTCTTCCTCCACCTCGACCGAAGCAGCGGAAGCTCCCAGTACCGTGTAGAAGACATAATCTCCCTCAGAAAGACGCAGCACATAACGCTCCCACATGCTGTCAAAAATCGCTTTCTTCTCCTGGGAGGGTTTGGTGTTCACGATCTCCATCCCGGTTCCCTGGCGATAGGAATCCTCATCCTGGGACACATCAGGCTTGCTTGTCCTGCCCCAGGAAAAGCCACGCCCGGGGAACTCATCAAAGTCCGCCGCCTGCAGAGAGAATGGAACCTTTCTGAGTACGTGTCTGCATACGGATTCATTCTTTTTACAATTTTCAATCAGAATATTGTGGAGAAGCTGATCCATAATCTTCTGGCTCAGCTCCTCGGACGGCTTTTCTCCTCCATGCGTATAATCCAGGATTGCCTGGTAGTGCTCAGGCACCTTGATCGAGAGCGGAGAGTTGCTGCAGTCCATCTTCTTCCAGCACCAGACGTTATAGCCGATCCCCATCGCCCTGGCCAGACCATATGCTGCCGCGTACCACCTGTCCGAGTTTTCCCCCGTCTCTCCCATCCACAGGGGAACATCCAGCTCCTCTGCCCGGTCTAAGTAAGGACGAAGCGACTTCACGGAAGGCTCCTGGCCATAGTAATGAAAATGGAGGACCATGTTAGAATCCACCTTGTCCACCGCTGAGGGATCAGAGGCAAAGTGGACACCCTCTATACTGAGGAGATGATTCGGGTCTGCCTGCCGGACTCTTGCGGCGAGCTCCCCCATGAATCGGCGTTCCTCCGGGATCAGATCATCATGATCTCCGTTCACAAAAGGCGGCATGATCGGCTCATTGAGGAGATCATATCCGCCTACGGTGATCTCTTCCCTGTACCTTCTGGCAATCTCCTCCCAGAGGGCGATGGTCTGAAGCTGGTACTTCCTCTCCATGAAAAGGCGGGGCACATCGTCCTCGGTGTCGTCGATGTTGGCGCCTGTCTGACCACCCGGAGCCGCATGAAGATCCAGAAAAACATAGACCTCCAGTTCCCTGCACCAGGAAATGAGACGGTCCAGGAGCTCGAAAGTCTCCTCCTTGAAGCTGCCTTGCTCGTCCATCAGGGATCTCCAGCTGAGGGGAACACGGATCGAATTGAACCCCAGATCATGGAGATAACGGATATCCTCCCTTTTGATAAAGCGCTCTCTCCATCTCTGCCAGAAAGAATCCATGTAGCTGTCTCCGCAAAGCTCCCTCAGTGTTCGATCTATTCTGGAAGGCCGGTCAAAGTTCTCATTGTGGTCTGCCAGCCACATATAACCTTCCGGAACAAACCAGTTCCCGAGGCCCCATCCCTGAAGTAAAACTTCTTTGCCGTCCCCGTCCAGAATCTTCTTTCCTTCTGCATGCAGAAAGCCATTCATCTTTCAAACCCTCCTATTACTTGTATTACTTTTATTCCCTCTATCAGTTCTCATGATCTGTCTGTTGCTGCGAGTTCTCTTTCTTATCAGCATCTCCCTGTATTGTAACGGGAAATAGTCTTCAGAAAAAGTGTTGTAACTGTCCAGTTCGCTTTGCGCACTTGCTGCGCAAAGCGAGGCCATACAGCTCAAAAGCAAAGGCCGGGCGCACATTGAATGCGACGACAGGAGCCTGCGCCCGGCCTGTTACCTGGCAAGGAGCTTGCGACTGGACAGGTACAAAGCGTTTTCCTTCACAAATAGATATGGTCTGTGATCCCCCTGTCTTCTGACGGATTCAAGGCAACAAAAAAGGACCGGAATCTCCGGTCCTTTCCTCACACTTTCAAAACTGCATACAGCTACAAATCTAAATCCATCCAACTC
>CADBUA010000070.1 GCA_902797665.1 uncultured Lachnospiraceae bacterium
CCCTTTTTGTGCCGCTGCGCAGAAGGATCGCTACCCTGGGGTTTTCAGGCAGCATCGTCTTATTCTTCTGCCGGATCGCAGAGGATGGGCGATGCTGCAGATTGGAGTGGAGTCATCAATCGTCATGGAAACAGACTTTCATGTACAGGAGGGTATGGACGATGTCACAGACAAAAACGGGAAAGAAAAAGGGAAGTTCCATGAGGACGCTTCCGCTGATGCTGATCGCGGCGCCAGGAATCGTTTATCTCATCATCAACAACTATATTCCGATGATGGGGCTTTTTCTGGCGTTCAAGAACTACAACTTTATGAAAGGAATCTTCAAAAGCGACTGGTGCGGACTGAATAACTTCAAGTTCCTGTTTGCGACGAAAGATGCCGTGATCATGACACGCAACACGATTCTCTACAACCTGGTCTTTATCGTTCTGGGGACCGTGCTGGCGATCATTCTGGCCATCATGCTCTGTGAGCTGGGAAAGAGACTGCGCGTCAAACTGTTCCAGGCCTCTTTCCTCCTTCCAAATCTTTTGTCCTGGGTTGTCATCGGCCTGATCGCCTATGCCTTCCTGAACGCGGATACCGGGTTCGTGAACAACTCCATCCTGGAGAAGCTGGGGAAGAGCGCGGTTACCTGGTATTCCACCCCGGGCCCCTGGCCAGTGATTCTGGTCCTGATCTATCTCTGGAAAAACGCCGGATACATGTCCATCGTCTACATGGCAGCGATATCCGGGATTGACAAGTCTCTTTACGAATCCGCGGCACTGGATGGCGCGACAAAGATGCAGCAGATCTTTCGAATCACCCTTCCGCTGCTGAAACCCACCGTGATCACCCTCACGCTGATGAGTGTGGGTCGGATCTTCTACTCTGACTTTGGCCTTTTCTACCAGGTTCCGCAGAATTCCGGTGCCCTTTTCAATGTCACACAGACCATTGATACCTATGTCTATCGCGGCCTGATGGAGAACAACAACATCGGCATGTCGGCGGCAGCAGGCCTGTATCAGTCTGTGGTCGGCTTCATCCTGGTGCTCGGCGCCAATGCTCTGGTCCGCAGAATCGACAAGGACAACGCTCTCTTCTGAAGCGGCGTGTGAAATCCATATGTCTTTGGCGCTGCCTGGGAGTATCCGAAGGCAAAAAAGGCAAAAACCAGCTGCTGGAATGGAAATGACAGAAAAGTTCAGAGACATAAAGGACATAAAAGAGATATAATCCATAAAAAATAAGAGACATAAATGATATATAATAAATAAAAATGACAAAAGATATTAAACCTGAAAGGCTGAAGATATTTATGCTGAATCAAATCAAAGAGAAGGCCTGTTTCACATGCAGTAGACCATCGAAACAGGAGGACTGAGCGGGCATATTCCTCTGAAGATTTCCGGCAGATTCTGATGCTTCCGGGTATAGAAGGAGATAGAGATGACTGAGAGTAAAAGCTTTAACAGGACGTCGACCATCATCCTGACGATCATGGTTGTGATCACACTGTTCCCCATCGTTATGATCGCTGTGGCATCCTTCACGGAGGAAAACACGCTTCTGGCGAATGGATATACCATCTTTCCCAGGGCCTGGAGCCTGGACGCCTATCGTTTTATCGTGAAGCAGGGATCCATGATTTTCCGTTCCTACGGAGTGTCCATCTTTGTGACAGGCTTTGGAACCTTCCTGAGCGTTCTTCTGACCACCATGCTGGCATACCCGATGTCCAGAAAGAACTTCAAGTACGCGAAAGTTCTTTCCTTCTTCGTGTTTTTCACCATGCTGTTCAATGGCGGTATTGTTCCTTCCTACATCATGTGGACATCCTTTTTCCACATCAAAAATACGATCTGGGCTCTGATTTTCCCGAACTATCTGATTTCCGCTTTCAACGTGATCCTGGTCAAGAACTTCTATCAGAACAACATCCCGGATGCCCTGGTGGAAGCCGCCCAGATCGACGGAGCGACTGAGATGCAGATCTTCCGAAAGGTCATGCTGCCTCTGGCAAAACCGGTTGTCGCGACGATTGGGCTCTTCACCGGTCTGACCTACTGGAATGACTGGACGAATGGTCTGTATTATGTCGACAAGCAGAGTCTTTACTCCATTCAGCTCCTGCTGATGAAGATCATGAACAACATTCAGGCCCTCAAGGCCAACACAAGCCTGGTGGGAACCGGCAACGTAGCCGCCACACTGCCTGGCACCTCTGTCAGAATGGCGCTGGCCTTCATCGGGATTCTCCCGATCCTCGTGGTATATCCCTTTGTTCAGAAGTATCTGGTGGAGGGTGTTGTGGTCGGAGCGGTGAAGGGATAAAAACAGAGCAGAAAAGCAAAAGGTGACTGTCCAGTCCGGCTTTGGCCGAATGCCGAAAGGCGTTTGTGACTGGAGGTCCGCAAAAAGAATACCGCGAGCGTAAGAATCTCATGGAAGATAGCGAGGGGGCATATACCGATATGGCTCTCGGCAAATCCGAATGATTCCCGCCATAAGAGAACAAGAAGGAATCAAAGAAATCAGATAAATATAGAGATCAAAGAATCAAGAGAAAAGAATCAAGAGAAAAGAATCAAGAAATCAAAGAAGGAAGAGGATATCAGAAAGATCTCTGCCAGGCCGTGGGCCTGGCGGGGAGACAGGGAAGGGCCCTGTCTCCCCTCTGGGATTGATGGAGGAGAGAAGCATGGCTATATTAACTGTCAACTATTATTCAAGCGCGCTTTCCAGATTTACAGAGTTTGTCATGATGCTTCCGAATGATTTCCCGCCGGAGATGATGGTAGGAAATCCGCATTATCAGCGCCCGATGAAAACGCTCTACCTGCTTCATGGCTATTCCGGGGCGAGGATGGACTGGCTCAGCGGAAGTCTGATCAGCAATCTTTCGGGGGACTTCAACCTGGCAGTGGTCTGCCCTTCCGGGGAGAACAGTTTCTATCTGAACGGAGAGGAAAGCGGATCGGCCTATCAGACCTTTGTTGGCGAGGAACTGCCGGCCTACAGCAGGAAGACTTTCTCCCTCTCTGACAGGAGAGAAGATACCCTGATCGGGGGCCTTTCCATGGGCGGATTTGGGGCAATCCACACGGCGTTTGCCTATCCGGAGACCTTTGGCGGAGCCTTCGGACTCTCCAATGCCCTGATCGTCCACGATATCGCTGGCATGAAGAAGGAAGATGATGCCCGAACTGTGGTCATGGCCAATTATGCATATTATAGGAGGGTGTTCGGGGACCTGGAGACCGTCGAGGAGCGGGAAAGCAATCCGGAAGTTCAGCTGAAAAAGCTGCTCTCGGATGGGCGACCGATCCCGGATCTCTATCTGGCATGCGGGACAGAAGATGCGCTGATTGAGCATAACCGCGCCTTCGCGGCCTTTGTCAGGGAGACGGGGAAGGATGCGCTGCGCATGAAATACGAAGAGGCAGCGGGGATCCATGACTGGAAGTTCTGGAACCTGAAACTGGAGACGGCCCTGCGTTTTCTGATATCGGGCGGAGAGGCCTGAATGGAAAGTGATTGTCAGAAGGCTGGAGCTTCCTGAGAACGGAATGATGAGGACAGAAGGCACGCGCAGGCTGCTTTCGCCTGCATCGAAACAGAAGCGCAATTATAGAATCAGAACGTTATAATCAGGTTTATCAGAATGTAATCATATATAGAAATATAGTCAGAGAGGTTTCCATGGCGCATTTTCAGATCACGATGCAGTCACAGTCCCTGATGAGAAATGTGACGTTTCATCTCTTGTGGCCCAACGATATCAACGATGAATTGAAGGGCTGGTACGGGGAACATTACAGAAGACCCATGAAGCTGCTGATGCTTTTGGGCGGGTTTTCCACCAACCTGTCAGACTGGCTGGAGAGCAGTCTGATCACGCAGTACTCCCTGAAGTACAACCTGGCGGTGATCATTCCCTCGGGGGAGAACAGTTTCTACCTGAACGGCCAGGGAGAAGATCTCAGATATGAAGATTTTGTCGGGAGAGAGCTTCTGGAGTACGTCGGCAGATCCTGCGGCATTCATACGGGGAGAGAGGATACCCTGATCGGGGGTCTTTCCATGGGAGGCTTTGGCGCCATCCACACCGGTCTCGCCTATCCGGAGACCTACTCCAGGATCATTGGCTTTTCCTCTGCGCTGATTGTCAACAGCGTCATCCGCCGGAAAGGCGCAGATGATTCCGCCCTCCCAGGGCTTGGGAGCGGGTATGTCAGAAGGGTATTTGGCAATGCTGAAGACTTGCCAGAGAGCCCGAAAAATCCGGAGTTTCTGGTCAGAAGACTGAAGGCTCTGGGGAAAGAAATCCCAGGCATCTACCTGGCGGTAGGGACGGAGGATCCCTTCATTGAGGAGAACCGGGAGTTTCGGGACTTTCTGAAGAAGGAAGATGTTCCGCTGTCCTTCCATGAAGGCCCTGGATCCCATACCTGGGACTTCTGGAACGAATACCTGGAAGCGGCAATCCGCTGGGGCGTGACGTAAGGCGCTTTGAGCTGGATCAGGGGATGCAGGATCCTTTGCTGATCAACCAATGAACTTGAATTTTCAGATACATGATCGAAATCTGTTGTTAGAATTAGGTAACTGTCCAGCCCGCTTCGCTCACTTTGCGCCAGGCGAGGCCATACAGTCCAAATGCAAAATAGAAGAATAAGTACGGAGTGCCAAATGGAATACAGAGTTCAGCAGATCGATGCCACGACCTATCTTGTGGATGAGTTTGATGAGAAAGACAGCGTATCCATGTATCTTCTCATCGGGACGAGAGAAGCGGTCCTGATCGATACAGGATTCGGGACGATTCCCCTCTCTGAGATCGTTTCTTCCCTGACAGACCTGCCGGTGCGCGTCCTCCTCACCCATGCCCACTTTGATCATGCCGGTGCTGCGGGGCAGTTTGAGAGGGTTATGCTTGCGGAAGCGGATCTGGATCAATACAGGGAGACGCGGGAGGCGTTCCTGGCCCAGGGATCAGGACTTCAGGCAGCTTTGCCGGAGTCGGAGAAGCTGGAGCCTGTGCTCTGCGGAAAAGAGACAGAGATGATGGATCCGGGAGACAGACCCCTGGAACTTGTTTTACTGCCGGGACACACCCAAGGCTGCGTCTGCATCGTGGATCAGACGCATGGGCTGGTCTATACCGGTGATTGCTGCTGCAAGGCGGACCTTCTGATGTTCATGCGCCATCATGCCTCTCTGGAGGCGTGTATCCAGGGTTTTCTTCGCCTGAAGGAACGCGCGAAAGGCTGCAGGCAGACCTGGCCGGCGCATCACGAAAAGCCGGTCCCGCTGGAGATCCTGGACTGGTATCTGGAACTCTGCCAGGCCATTCTGGACAAGCGCGTGGAAGGAGAGCCTGCCCCCTTTGCGCAGGGCATGATGACGCGCTATCGTGGGAAAAATGGGATTGCCATCGTGCTGGGCCCGGATCATGCATTTTGACAGGCTTTTGACAGAACTCTTGATATTCCCGCGAGCGTGAGAATCTGCGACAAAACTGGCGCGAGCGGGCATATAGCGATGAAAGACCTGGCAAATTCGAATGGTTCCCGGTATAACTGTCCAGTCAGCTTTGGGCACTTTGCGCTGAGCGTAAGATGCGAAAACACGGGGCGGGAGGGCATAGGGCCCCC
>CADBUA010000071.1 GCA_902797665.1 uncultured Lachnospiraceae bacterium
AATTCTGAGAGCGTCTTTCAGCTGATGGTGGAAGATGTGACTTTCGACGAGGCTTTTGAGAAGGCAAAGGCTGCTGGCGGGAGCCTCGCCCTCCCAAAGAATCGCCAGGACTATGACCGCCTGATCAGTCAGATCCAGGCGGAGAACCTTTCTGATAAGATCTTCTTCCTTGGGGGCAGACGTGCGCCGGATTCCACCGTCTACCATGATCTGAAGGCGGACGGGTCTTCAGGAGACCTGGTCCTGAATGATCCCTCCTTCTGGGGAGCTTCCCTCTGGATGGAGGGGGAGCCAAGTTTCCGGGACGGAGAAATTGAGGAAAGCTGCCTGGAGCTCTACCAGAAAGATGGAGAGTTCGTCCTGAATGATGTGCCCGCGGATATTCTGAAGGTGATCCCGGGCTGGAGCGGCAGGATCGGATATGTGATCGAGTACAGGCCATCTGGGGAGGAGACCTCTGAGATTCTCAGTCCGGAATCCGTTCTGAGAGATGTGCCGGAGAAGTTCTACTTCTCCAGCGGAGCCGGAGGCTGGGAAACGGATCTGGAACTGCATGATGACGGGTCTTTCTCCGGGGAGTACCATGACTCCAATATGGGCGAGAATGTGGAGAACTACCCCGGCGGAACTGTTTACCTCTGTCCCTTCACCGGCGCCTTCACGGATTTCCGGAAGGTAGATGACTACAGCTATTCCTGCAGGCTGAAGAGCCTGAACTATGACGAACCGGCTGATCTGGACTATGAGGAGGAAGGGATTCATTTCATTGGCGCGGAGCCCTATGGGATCGCTGGCGGGGATCTGTTTATGATCTACCTCCCCGGCCATCCGATCTCTACACTTCCGGAGGGCTTCCTCAGCTGGGCAAGAATGTACATGGGCTATCCGGATGAGTCAGTCAGGAATCTGACGGTCTACGGTCTCTACAATGTGGCAGAGTGGAATGGCTTCGGGGGATCTTTTGACTGATTCTGGCGCGAGAGCAGCGCTGAATTCCTTCTGCGGGATCCGGGAACAGACCTGGAGCTTTCGATGGAGACAGCAGGTCCCAGGATGCGCCGCTTTCGCTGCATCCAGTCTTGCTGAGAGGACAGGAGTATTTGAAAAGGGGGAGAAGATGGTTCAGCTGCCGGGGGAAGATGCAAACCTGTTCACGCGGACTGTGACGAATCAGGTAATAGAGGGCTTTCTGAATGTATTCGAGATTGATGACAGCGGAGAGATTGAACTGGAATCCTTCCGGAACTTCTGCAAAGCATCCAATCTCCTGAAAAAGTTCATAGAGGACTTCCCGGAGGAGGGTGTGAACTTTTTGCGCATTTGCTATGAGGAGATGTACGTTATGCTGACGGATACGGAGTATGCCTTCTCCTTCAGCATGTTTGGCCAGTTCCTTCTCAATGAAATGGTGGAAATCGTACAGGACGAAGTGGCAGCCTTTGACAACATGGAGATGGACGATGCGCAGATAGCCCAGATGGTCGGGGATATGGTGTTTTCAGAACACTGGAATACAACCCGCGGTACGGATCTGATCCGTGTCGTCGAGTACTTTACTGCCAGGTCAAAGAAGGTCTTCTCTCCCCTCACGGAGGAGAAGGAAGACGCGCGGAATGCCTGGATCAGGGAGAAGACTGCTGTTTACACAGACTTCCGACGGATGGGCATGTGGGATGATGAGGGATGCAGGATCCTCTTCGACGAAGGCGAGAATTCTTTCTATGCGCATGGCTGGGAAGGGTACAGCGAAGAGACCATCTGGGAGCTGCAGAAGAATCTCAGCAGCGGCAGCAGAAAGATCTACGATTTGGATGATGAGAGCTGAGAAAAAGTCCGGAAGAGTCAGAAAGAGGGGCATATACCGGTGAAACATTTGGCGGATTCGAATGGTTCCCGGTATAAGTGACTGGCGGAAGGCGCCTGTGACTGGACGGATAAAAAAAGAGCCGGCAGAGTGCCGGCTCTTATGCTGCTTAGGGGGTACCGCGTCAACTCCGCGGGATTTTCAATGCACCCTCTGCCTGTCTTTGAAACAGCCGGGGTTATGCGTACAGCCTGTAGTTTTTTCCCGCCAGCATGTACAGGTAGGGCGTCATTTGCAGGTGGCTGCCTTGGATCAGCCGGCTCGCGTAGGAGAAGATTTCCCGGACCGTAGCGTATCCGTCGTCGTCGGTATCACACTTCAGATAGATGTAGTCGTCCCAGTAACCCAGTCCATCCAGCAGGGCATACGAATAGTAGGAGATGTTGGTGTCATATGAGCCGGATGCGGCATAGCTCTCCTGTTTCCAGGAGGAGGACAGGAGCAGCGTGAGCTTTTTTCTCCGCGAGGCGGACAGTCTCCGCACCCCATTCAGGTAGAATGCCTGGGCGTAGCAGGAATCTATGATTGCGATCGCGTCCGCCTTGTAGGAGGTCAGCTTCAGGGCCAGATCATAGTAGGAGTAGACGTAGCCGCGGTAAGGGTTGATTACCAGGCCCTTCACATCACTCAGGCTGAAATTGGTATCGCCCTTCTCCACGCCCGCGTAGCCATGACCCGTAAAGTAAAAGAGGTTCAGGTCTCCGGACGTGCTGTCACTGAATACCTGATCCATAATCGAGCTGACCCGGCTGTTCGTGGTGCCGCTGCCGGTGATGAAATAGTTCGAGGCTTTCACCTTGTAGCTGTTGGTGGCGTTCTCCTTCAAGGCTCTCTGCATGTAGTAGGCGTCATAGCGGTACGAAGGGCCTCCGCTTACGCACAGTGCGCGGAGCTTTCCTTTTGCCTGCGCCGAAGCTGTACTGAGGAAGGCCAGGCAGAGCAGCAGTGTCAGCAGTGCTGTCCTCAGGAGCTTTTTTCTTCTCTCTTTTTTCAAACATAGCCTCCTCTCATTGGATTTCCTGGCAGGGATCTGCCAGATCCTTCCCTTTTGAATTCAACAAATCATAGCGACTGACTGCTGTAAAGTCAAATGAGTCGGAAGGCGATGCAAGCCAGGCGACTAAACGGCAAATTCTTATGTTTCGATATGTCTTCTGACAGAATCCACATTCAATCGCAGTGCGTTCAACTCAAAGAACGATTTCGGCCCGCTCA
>CADBUA010000072.1 GCA_902797665.1 uncultured Lachnospiraceae bacterium
GTCGTCTTCGTACTCGCTGTAGGAGTCGTCCTCCTCATCCTCATCCGTGTCAAGCTGCCAGCGGGGAAGATCTTCACGAAGATCCCGGGATGTCCTCTTCAGGATCTCCAGGAACATCGCTCCAAAATGCGCGGCGATTCCCTTCGCATCGATCCGCCTTCTCCGTGGATCGGAATGCCCGGAATTCTCCTCCATCTGTTCTCCCGCCCAGGAGAGCAGAGCGGGGCTCCGCTTCTGATAGCTTTCATCCCGCTCCTCCAGCACAATGCGGTGTCTCCACTCGTTGCCGAAGTCATAGATATAGAGGATGGAGGGAAACTTTTCCAGGTAATCATCAACCCGTTCCGTGTTTTCATCCAGATAGATCGAGCCTCCCTCGGGAGGCCCGATCAGCGTTCTTCCCTCCGGGAAGGAGAATTCATGCATGTGTGTGTCATTCCACGCAAAGGCCAGCTGCAGAATCCTATGAAGATCCCCGAAGGAGATCCCGGACGGGATCTCCAGCCGTCTCCAGCTGGTGGGCTCGACCTCTTCCAGCGTCACTTTGATGATAAAAGCACTCATAAACGCTCCCAAGAGATGCGGGCAGAACCAAAAGCCGGGGCTCTCACTTCCGGGATTCTGAAACTGCCTGGATCTCTCCTGATTCTCTCCTGATTCTCTTTGTTTCTCTTAGGTTCTTCGCAGCTGTCCAGCCGCAGTCGCCTGTAGGCATTGGCCGGGCTGAGGCTCCTTTCGCCCCAGTTAAAAAGCGCCCGGTCTTTGCCGCATTGAATGTACGCCCGCCCTTGTCTTTTGCTCTGTCTTCCCACACTCGGCGTAAACTTCACAAAGCTGACAGGACAGCTACGGTTCTTCATAGCTGTCCTGTCGGAAGCGCTTCTGGCAGGAGGGCGTGAGGCTCCTGTCGGGTCTGGACATCTTATAGATCAATATATGACGACAGTCCCCCAAAAAAGCTCCTTAGCCCGCTCCGTGCCGCGAAATGGCAGAAATCACTAGTCGCGGATCGCTGGAATCTTTCTGCCGGGAACCATTCGAATCTGCCAACGGTCTCAGCGGGATATAACCGCTCCGTTTTTGCAGCTTCCTACGCTCATGGGCAGTCTCTCCGTCTCAGAGCTTCCCGAGTTTTCTGACGATCTTCTCGGGACTCATGGGCCAGCTGTCCATCCAGATCCCGCAGGCATCATGAATCGCGATGCCAATGGCAGGCGCCGCGCCATTGCAGGCGATCTCGGAGATAGACTTTGCCCCGAAGGGGCCGTAGGCATCGTCGACATCAATCAGCACCGCCTTGAAGTCTTCCGGAACTTCTGAAATCATTGGCACGCCATAATCAGTCATGTTGGCGTTGACGCATCTGCCCTCCGAATCCAGAATCATTCCCTCATAGAGGGTATGGCCGATGCTCTTCAAAGCTGCCCCATACATCTGGCAGATGGCCAGCTCCGGGTTGATCGGCGTTCCCGCGTCCTGCAGGGCGTAGAACTTCTGGACTCTGACCTGCCCTGTCCTGACGTTGACGGCCACCTGGGCAAAGTGCGCCCCGTAGGGGACGGAGGAGGCGGTCGTCACGTAGGAGCCATGCGCCACCATCATCCCCCGGCCTCCGCCCGCGCAGGCGGCGTGGGAGAGATCCCGGTAACTGAGCACCTTTCCGCTCTTCCGGGAGAAGACTTCACCCGGATAACGGAGCTCAAGGTCCTGAATCTCCTCTCCCATCTGGAGAGCAGCTTCTTTGAGGATCTCCTCTTTCAGCTTTTTTGCCGACTCCAGCGCCGCGTTGCCGCTGAAGAAGGTCCCGGAGGAGGCGTAGGACCCGGTGTCAAAGGCGGAGGAATCGGTATCCCCGGACAGAACTGTGACGTGCTTCGGATCCATGCAGAGGACCTCGCAGAGGATCTTGCTCAGGATTGTGTCAAGCCCGGTGCCGATATCCGCGCAGCCGCTGTTGAGAATCACGGTTCCGTCGGTCTCCATCTTGGCGATGGCCTCGGCGTGGTCAAGACCCGGCAGACCGGATCCCTGCATGATCATGGCGAAGCCTTTGCCAATCCGGATATCCGGATCATCAGAGCACACTTTCTTCCCCCACTCGATCATCTCACAGCCCTTTTCGATGGCCTCCCTGAGCCCGCAGGAGCCGACCGGAACGACATTTCCTTCCCGGCCTTCCCCGAGCCCCTTGAGGATATCCAGACGATAGCCGGTCTCCACGTGATTCTTCAGGGCCATCTCCCGGTAATCGCAGTGGAGCTTTTCGGCCAGTTCCGCCATGGCCATCATAATCGCATAATTGCCTTTTGGGGTCCCATAGCCCTGGTAAGCACCTGCCGGGGGCGTGTTGGTATAGTAAACCTTGAGGTCATAGCTCATGTTCGGGACCTTGAACAGCGGCAGTGTCTTGGAACAGCTGTTCATGGGCACCGTCAGGCAGTGGTTGCCGTAGGGACCGGTGTTGGCCCGGACCTCCAGATAGATGCCTGTGATGCTGCCATCCTTCTTTCCGGCCATCTTCACACGGACCCGCATGGGATGCCGGGTTGAGCAGGCAATGAACTCCTCCCTGCGGCTATTCCGGCAGTAGACTGGGCGACCGGTCAGAAAAGCCGCGTAGGCCGTGACATCTTCGATCAGGATATCCTGCTTGGAGCCATAGCCGCCGCCAACCCGGGTCTTGACCACATGGATCCTGTTTTCCGAAAGGCCGGTCACCCAGCTCACGATGCGGCGCACATGGTAGGGCACCTGCGTGGACGCATAGACGGTCAGCCGTCCCCCCTCGGTTCTGGCGAAGCAGACATGGGGCTCCAGCGGGGTATGCTGGATCTGGCTGGTCTGGTAGGTCCTGTCCACGATGGCGTCCGCCTCGGCAAAGGCCTTCTCCACGTCTCCGATGCCGCCCTTATTGCTGGCGGCAATGTTCTGATGGATGTCCCCACCCAGGGGGAACTGATAGATCACCTTCCCTTCCCGGGGGTCCCCGCAGGACTGTTTATTGTAATCCGTCAGGTTTTCCGGCGCGCCGGACCGATACTCGACGATTCCGTCGTGAACCCTGGGGGCTCCCTCCGCCATGGCCTCCTCCACCGTGAAAACCGGCGGGAGAATCTCATACTCGACCTGAATGAGGGACAGCGCCTTCTCGGCGATCTCCAGGGTCTCCGCCACGACCGCGGCCACACGGTCGCCGACATGGCGGACTTTCCAGTTAAAGAGCCGCCGGTCGTGGGGCGAAGGCTCCGGGCTGCCCTGGCCGGCCTGCATATAGTAGAGATCCGGACAGTTCGCGGCCGTAATGACGGCGAGAACACCTGTCAAAGCCTCGGCCCTGGAGCTGTCAATGGACTTGATATAGGCGTGCGCATGGGGGGATCTCAGCATGACCATGTGGCAGGTATCGCTGGACACATAGTCCTCCACGAAAGCCCGCTCCCCCGATACCAGGGGCGCGGCGTCCACCTTCTCCTCCGGCTTCCCGATGAAGCGGAGAGATTCCCGGAAGGAGGGGGCGATCTCGGTCAGATACCTTCCATTTGCCAGCATTTCCCTGGCCAGCCTGACCGCCAGCTCATAGCGCTCGTATCCGGTATCCCGGATGAAGATGCCCGAGAGGGCATCATGGATCTCCTCCCTGGAGGGATTCGGGTTCGTTTGAAGGAGCCAGGTCAGAAGCAGGGCGGCCGCGGGGGCGTTGTAGGCGCTCTGGACGAGTCCGGCGTCAATCATAGCCTTCTGCACCACCGTCAGGTGGCGGCTGTCCCCGAGCCCATCCGGCGTGAGGATCTCCCGCCCGTCTGCCTCGGCAGCAATGCACAGGTTTGCGTAGACAGGTTTTCCGTCCATCAGGATGGTATCGCTTCCGCAGAAGCCCTCATTGTCATCACTGTCGCGGACACAGAAGTGTCCATTCTGAACCAGAAGGTCCCGCAGACGCATCAATCCGTCCGCCTCAAAGACCCTGTCAATTCCGTTTACCTTGCAGGATATCTTCATGATGCCGCCTCCCCTCTCAATGCCGCATAAAGGTCCCAGATCGCAGTGCTGAGAAGATAGCGCTTGTACTCCGCGGAGCACCTGTCATCTGTCTGAATCGCCTCAAGTCCGCTGCAGAAGTCCCGGATTTCCTGGATGAGGATTTCATCAGGAATCCCATGAGAGAGGCGCTCTGAGAGCTCCTGCATCAGAAACACGCCGGATGTCCTCTCCGCGGCCGCAGCAGTAAAAATCCCATCTTCAAGGCTCATCGACACGGTCAGCTCCGCATGGCTCTGCAGCGTGTTGGCATAGCGCCTGGAAGCTCCTGTAATCCCCTTCTTCAGACAGATCGCGGTTATCAGCCTGCCCTCTCTCTTCCCGGGGAAGGCGCCAGCTGGCAGGGTCTCCGTAACCGTCTCTCCATGAAGATCCATGGCTGTCTCGATCTTCGCGCCGGAGGCGAGAAGCATCGATGCCAGATAGGAGTCCCCCCTCCAGAGGGCTGTGTTCCCTCCAACGGTGGCCATGTTTCGCTTTGTGCGGGAGCCCATGAAGGAGAGCGCTTCTTTTGCATAGCCTGGCAGCAGTTCAGACTCCAGGGCTTCCTGAAATGTGACAAGTGCGCCGATCCGCACCAGATCTCCCTGATCCGAAATCCCCTGAAGTTCCGGGATCTCTCTCAGAGAGAGAAGTGAATCCGGCTTCTCCATGAAAAGCGAGCTCAGAACATAGGTTCCACCCGCCAGACAGTCCGGAACCGTCTTCATCCCCAAGAGCGCCTCAGGGATGGATTTTGCCTGGATCAGCATCCCCTTTCCTCCGGCCATCCTCCCGCTCCTTTCCACCCTGCAAAAGCAGGGAAAAACTTATGCAACTGTCCAGTCAGCCCTGCGCGCTTGATGCGCAAAGCCCAAAAATATAGAACAAGAGCAAACATTTAATAAGCGTTTTCTATCAACCGACCTGACAACTGACTCCTGCTCTTTGATGCCGGAGCACATCCTCCTGATATACGCGCCTGCCAATCCTTGCGCAAATGCGCATGCTCGCGGGCATCGCCGCCTGATAGAATCTCGCCTGTCCCTCGCGCTCTGCCTTTTCTTCTTTATTCTTTATCCTTTATCCTTTATTATTTATTTTTTACCCTTTATTCTTACGTTTATTCTTTATTATATTTCTTTATGCTCTCTTTATCTTTTCTCTTTATTATTTCTCTTTATTCTTTCTCGTTGATTTTCTTTTATTTAATCTTTTTTTGTCGCTTATTCTTTGCTGTCTGTTCTTTATTCTGTGTTTTCCCGTTCCGCGCAAAGTGTGCATAGCGGCCTTTACAGCCGGCAGGGGATCTCCATGCCGGATACAGATCCTTACAGGCCTTCCCCCCGGCGGTACTCTTCCTCCAGCGCCGCGATTTCCGCCCTGGGATCATCAGCCGGGGAGAGCCGGGCCCGGATTTTCTCCTCCGAGCTCTTCACCCGCTCTACGTTCCATTCCTGGATCCTTGTGATCAGGACGGGGTCTGCCCCCAGACTCTTCAGCTTGGCGCTGTACTCCTCCCCGGAGAGAAAAAGTGGGAGGGCGCTGACATACTTCCGCATGAGCTCCCGGGAATGGGTCAGCTTCCACCCCTCCAGAAAGCACTCCGAGGCTTTCTCAAAGCGAAATTCCATGGCATAGGCGCAGCCGAGGTTGTTCCAGACATTCGCGCAGAAGATGGCTTTTGCTGATCCCGGTTGGGTCCGCTTCAGGATTCTCCGGTAGGACCTCTCCGCTGCCTTATAGCGCGCGCAGGAGACCAGGTAATCTGCCCGGAGCTTCTCCCGCTCGTCCTCGGTCAGGAGCTGATTCTTGATCAGCTCACTCTTCACCCGCCTCTGCTCATCCAGAGTCAGATAGCCGATCTCCCCAAAAATGGCCAGGACGAAATAGGAATCATCCTTGTCCGGTCGATCCAGGGCATCCCGGAGCCTGCGGCAGAGGCGCGTCAGCCCCAGTTCATCCCGGAGCCAGTCCACAAGCATCTCCCCCACAATGGATTCATCAATCAGGCACACATTCCGGTAGAGAAAAAAGCAGAGTTCCTCGATCGAATAGATGCGGATTCCCACACTCCCGATCAGGAAAGGATGCTCCGCCGTCCTCACAGTACACAGATCCAGCGCCATGCCATTCTCCTCTTTTTGTCACTCTGTCTCTCAGTCTCTGCCGGTCCCGTGATAAGCATGACACAGGGGCAGGTCAGCTGCAGCCATCCGCCGCGTCTCTCAGAAGAAGCCAAAAGGTCTTCGGGATTCTGTCCCTGTCCAGGCACAGGCTCCTGTCGCCGCATTCTCCTGTCAGTTCCTGCCTCCATCCAAGGCGCCCACAGCGCTTGCGTGTCCACTATTCTGCTGGCAGGCAGAAATCTCCCGGCTGCGTCTAACCTTTTATTCAAGAACGATCGTTCGCTTCCAGATCCGTCCGCTGGAGGGGTACATGGAACCGAAGCCCAGGTCCTCGACCTCCACTTCGATGTGGGACATGGAGCTGAAGTAGACGGTCAGGCGCAGCCGGCTGGCCCGATCCGGCCGCTGTGGGAAGTGGTCCAGGCGGAGCACATGGTGTACCGTCTGCGCTCCTTCCGGGCTGCGGGAAAGGATGGTAATGCTGTCCGTCCCCTCCGGAATCACGTCGCATTCCCTGTGGGCTTCATACCAGTTTCCACCGGCCCGTGCCAGTGGATAGTACTGCATCTTCCCCCGGACCCGAAGGTTGATGCCGATGTTTTTTGAGAGGCTGTCAACTCCCTTATAGAGGAGTTCCGGCATGGTGATCAGACCCATGCGGGCCATCGCCCCGAAGCATGCCCCTTTGGAGAAGAGGTTGTGCCCTTGAAAGGCATGGCGCCGGAACGTCAGGTATTGGAAGGAACGAACGGCCCAGCTGGAATCAAAGTAGGGGCCATAGAGATAACTGGTGCTCACATTCCTTCGCTCGAAAAGTTTCCCCAGAAGCTCGTAGAGCAGGCGGTCCCGCTCCCGGTCCCAATCCTCCCCGTCTCTCCCCTCCCGAACCCGATCGGAGACATCGGTCCGGGCGACCTCATCGATGGTCACCAGACCCGGCTTGACGCCCCGGTCGATATGCAGGATGTGGCCGATCATCTGCTCATCCCGGTACTGGATGAAGGCCACATCCCCGTTCCAGAGCTCCCGCCGCTGGTTGACCACATAGTAGTAAAAGCTGGTCCAATAGTCCTGGAGAAAGATGTACTTCCGCTGGACCCCCAGCTCCTCCAGGGCCTCCACCAGATTGTCGGGGGTCTCCCCCCGAAGTTCCGGGACCGTAATGCAGACCGCCAGGTCCTTCCGGGCTTTCCGCTCTGGCAGAAGGTCCAGAACCCGGGACAGCCAGGATCTGAGAAGCGCCCGCTTTTCCGGACTCTGGTTTTTTCCCGATGCCGCCTCAAAAACACCGGAGGGGAGCTCCATCATCCCGTCCGCTCGCTCCCCAGGAACGGTGAGGGTCACGGCATCCTCCATCCCTCTTTCATACCAGGTGATCTGCGCCCCCTCGGCGGAGAGCTGAATCCCCGATAGTGTTTTCTCGTTCATCTTTCCTCCTCCGGAGCGGTGAATAGGGCTTTGAATACGCCTGGACTGCCATAGATGACTATCGTCCAGAAAGGACTCCCACGGCCTCTTCCGTGCCTCTCCCCGTCACACGAGGGTGAAGATTTCCCGCGCGACGCTCTGAAGCTGGCGGTATTCCTCCATTTTCTCCTGGTATCCTTCCGTATCCCCGGCAAGATACGCCTGCCGCATTGCGCAGATCCTGCCGTAGCTGGAGGAGCGAAGGTCCTCCGGGACTTCCCCGCCGGTGAGCATCCGCCTGTCCGAGCGGATTCTCTCTCCGGAAGAAGTCATCTCCTCACAAAAGTACTCCAGGACCTCCCCCTCAAAGAGGACAAACTCCCGGACAAAGAGCCCCTCAAAGACATTCCGCATCTTCTCCTTCCTGAACGCTTCCCCGCTTTCCGGTCTCCGGTAGCAAACCTCCACATAGCTTGAGGGGTCAGCAGTGTACTCCAGAAAAACCTTGCCCTCCAGGTTCAGGTTCTCCCGGACAGATCGGGGGAAGTTTTTGAAGAATCCAAAGCGCATCCCCCGGTCGCTGTAAGTCTCCAGGAGATCTTCCGCTGTCTCCAGCTGATCCTCTGAAAGCTCTTCCCGTTCAGACAGGTCTTTCAGAAGGGCCAGGGCTGCCGTATCCGGAATCACCGAACCGTGTTCATATTCTTTGAGAATATCGTCAAAGAGAAGCCTTTCGGCTTTCAGCCCATGGACCAGACTCTCATAACAGAAGAGATTCCGGTAGGCCTTGATGATCTTGCGGTTTCCGAGAGACTTCCGGAAAGAAGCGTAGATCTCTTCACTGCCTGTGAGCCCCTCCTCTGTGAACACGATCATCGAGAGGATCTTCTGCTCGAGATTCATGGTATCCAGGCCATACTCAACGCCCGCGGACCAGAGCTTTTTCATCTCTTCGACAGGCCCGTCATAGTAGAGTAGCAGATAGCTCAGGATGTGCTCGTCATACTTCCCCTTCCCGAAGCAGTAGGCGCAGTAGGATAAAAGGAGCGGATTCTCCTCATACTCCCGAAGGAGCGCCGTCTGGGCGCAGACGCGCACCAGAAGCTCCGGCGGGATTCTCTCGGAGCCGCAGCGAAATACCAGCGAACAGGCCTCCTCGTACATCCCCTGCCGGGCTAAGAGATTCACAATCTTCTCGACGTCGATCTCCGCGTAGGTCTCCAGCCGGATCTTTTTCAGGAAGTGGAAGAGGGTCTCCCCATCGGGATTTTCGTAGTAATAGTCGAGAAGATAGCCTCTCACCCGCCTCTGAAAGTCCTGAGACAGAAGAGACATCCCGAGGCTGTTCTCATAGTAGCTCAGGTTGTCCGTATTCACCGGATTCTTCCCGACTCCATTCAGGACATAGTACAGAATCAGGTGGGGGTCCTCCGGTATGAGCCTGGAGCAGACCCCCAGAAGAACCGGGGAGTCCAGGGTGTGCTCCGCCATGTAAAGGGACGTGGAGGCGTAGCGCCTCCCCTCCCCATCCTCCAGGAGAATCCTGGACTCAGCGGAATGAATGCGGACCCGGGCACAGCCATCCAGCACCTGATAAGACTTCACCTTCGGCAGCCGGCTGTCCGCGACCAGCACCCGGGTCATGTCCGGGTTCCGGAGCTGCACCTGGTAGCTGAAGAGAATCCGGGCCAGCTTCCGTGACAGACCGCCGGTCAGCAGACTCTTTCTCAGAAACTTTTTGTAGAGGACTGCCAGATCCTCGGAGATATGTCCCTGGGAGAGCTGATCCAGGGTGAACTTCTCTATGGCGCTCTCCATGCCCTGATAAAGCTTGACATTTCGATCCTTCGAGGCGCAGAGCCTGCGGAAGAGACTGGCCTTCTTGCGATAATCCAGAGCGTCACTGTAGAGGAAGAACCTGCGGATCACCTCCGGCATCTCCTCGATGGACCTGTCCCCGCACGCTTCCAGGTAAAACTCATAAAGGCCTGTCACCCGGATATCCCGGTTCAGGGCAGTCTGGTAAAGGGAAAAATACTTCTCATCCCTCAGGTTACCGCTGATCGCCATGCTGCACATGGCCTTCAGCACGTCCCGAAGGGGGATCTTGCTGTAGATCTGGCCCAGAACACGGAAAAGCACCAGATCAAACTCCGGTTTTTTCAGGACCAGGGAGGACACCTGCATGGCCAGCTTGTCTGTGACAAGCCCCTGTTTGACCGCGAAGTTTAATACCTGCCGGGAGGAGGGAGTGATCTCGTGCAGAAGGAAAGGATCCTCCGCCAGGACCAGAGCGGCCTCCAGGTACATGAGCGGGCTGCTGCAGCCGAGGTCAATCTGATTCAGGATAGTCTCCAGCTTCGCGCCTCCCCTGCCGATCTCATCTTCCAGGAGATAGAGCTGCACCCAGCGGATGACCCATCTGTGCCGGTCCTCGAGATAGAATTTTCTGCACTTCATCCGCACCTCGTTGATGTAGGCCGAATCCCGGGTGAAATACGTGTAAAGATAGAGCGCGAATACGTAACGGTCCGGGGTGTTCAGGCGCCTTGGCTGTGAGAGCACTTCAGACAACAGCCGCTCCGCCCGGGACTTCCTGCCATCCGCCTGGAGGGCAAAGACCTGGAGCAGGTCCGCGTAGACATCCTGCCCATCGGCTTTATGATAGTCCTCAACAACCGCTATGGTGCGTTCCGCCCACTTGCGCAGATCGATTCTCCCAATCCGGTAGTCCATGTAGAGCCTGAGCGCGCGGCAGCGGCTCATCTCCCTGAGGTGGTGCTGCCGGCTCTCCTGGCTGGTCCCACGCTCCACCAGGACATCGAAGGTCAGGGTCTGATAACAGCTGTGGATCGTGATCCGGCCATAGTTCCGCCCCGGATGCATGTGCCTCGGATCCACGATGAAATACAGATCACAGGCGTTGCCGGCAAAATCCGCTGTGGTCAGTGTCTTTTTCTCCGGGCGGAGGAACTCATTGTCGGAGGAGACCGAGAGCTCGAGATAGCCCCAGGTACTCTTGATGAGGAGGAGTGCAGCCCGGACGGCCCGCTTGGGGTCCTGAATCCGGTACTCGCTTTTGGCCACAGTGATCTCGATGCTGTCCTTGAGGCCGGCTCCGATCAGAAACTCCTCCAGGGCACGGGAAGAATTCTGCTCCTCCTTCAGGGCTTCATACAGGGTCCTGAGCTGCCAGGGCGCCCGCTTCATCTGCTCCCCGAAACGCTCAGAGGCAAACTCATATGCTGCCGTCTCGAAGTTCATGCGGGCCTTGTCTGTGAGATCAGAGAAATCAGGCGGGGAGGCAAGTGTCTTTTCCGTGACAGAAAGCAGAACTCTGACCTTCTCTTCCCCCAGATTGGAAGCCAGGGTAAAGATTCCCTCTGCCTTCTCCCCCGGCAGGAGCCCTGTCGCGTCCGCCCGGAAGCGGATCTGGACAGACCGCCCGCTGAACGTGGGGTCCTCGGGGATAAAGCGGGGGCTTGAGGAATAGACGAAACCCCGAATTCTGGAACTCGTCGGACTCTCCACCGAAAAGAATCCCCTGAGGGACTTCCCTTTCTCGGTCTCAAGGGAGATCTCTTCCTTGGGCAGGATCATCTTCGGGAGCGTATAGTCATAAGTCTCTGAAAGAAGCTGCTCCAGCTTTTTTCTCACAGTGCCTCCCTACCTTTGGGCCTCTCTATGCCCTACTCTTTCATCATCTTCTTCAACTCTTCCATGAACGTTCCGACATCCTTGAACTCCCGGTAGACGGAGGCAAAGCGGACATAGGCGACAAGGTCCAGCTTTTTCAGTTCATCCATGACCATCTCGCCAATCTCGGAGCTTTTGACCTCCCCGCTTCCCCGGTTATAGAGTTCCGTCTCGATCTGATCGATCTTCATCTGGATCTCCGTGATGGGGATCGAGCGCTTATAGCAGGCCCGCATCACCCCGGCCTCGATCTTGCTCCGGTCGTACTGCTGCCTTGTGTGGTCCTTCTTGATCACGACCAGGGGGATCGTCTCGATCTTCTCGTAGGTCGTAAATCGTTTCCCGCACCGGTCGCACTGCCGCCTCCGCCGGATGGAATTGCTCTCCTCCACCGGCCTCGAATCCGTGACCCTGTTCGCGTCACTGCCGCAGAATGGGCATTTCATGGGTTCTTCCTCCTCCTATAGGCCAGAGATTTTACGATTCCCCAGGGTAGAACAGATATCTGGCGGCCTCCACACAGAGTTTCACGCTCTCCTCCAACCCCAGGCGCGAGGAGTCGATGCAGAGATGCCGCCCGTCAAACTCGTCTTTCATATCCGGGCAGAAGCGCCTGCGGTAAGCGTCCCGGACCCGGTCCTCTGTCTCGATCAGAGATTCCGCAGCCTCCGGGCTCGTGTGCAGAAGATCGATGCAGTTCCGGATTCTGGCCTCCACCGGGGCGTAGATGAAGATGTTCAGGCAGCGCTCTTTTCCGTGGAAGATCTGATCACCGCAGCGGCCGAGGATGATACAGGAACCCTCCTCTGCGAGGGAGCGGATGACCCGGGCCTGTGCCTCAAACATCTCTGCCGCCTCCGCGTCCGCCTTTTTCTGCTGTGCTTTTTTCTCAAAGAGAAAGTCAAAGGGAAGCGCTGGCTTTCTCTCTTTTGAGACGGCTCTCCCCGACTCATGCTCATGATCCTCATGATCGCGCTCATGAAGGTGTTCCAGGCGTTTCCTGCTGCTTTGACGCTCCTTCCCCCCGCCGAAGGGAAGGATGATCCCGGGACGCTCCAATCTTTCAGGCTTTGCGGGCTTTTCAGCCTTCTCTCTGACCGCTTTCCGCTCCTCCTTTTTTTTCTCCCTCTCCAGACCACCCAGGTTCTGGAACCTGGCTTCAACAGCGCTCCGATCGTAGACGGGAATCTCCAGCATCTCCCCCATCCTTCCCGCGATCTCATGCCCCATACTCCCAAAGCGCCGGGAAATCGTGATGACGTAGTTCTCCATATGCTCCTCCCCCACTCGTAAACTTCCCCTTTACGTTTGCTCCTCCCCTTTTGGGATCTGGATCCGGTTTCCAAGGCGCTGCCCTTTTCCCAGATAGGACTCCCGGATCTCCCCGGAAGCTCCCTCCAGCCCCTCGAACAGTTCCCGGGCGGACATCCGCCTGGCCCCGCCTCCGAAGACAATCACCTGCTCGGCGTAGTCTGAGGTCGCGACCACCAGGTCCGCGCTGCCGCGCATCCTGTGGACCGTCTTCTCAATGTAGCGGTCAGCGGTTTCCGCCTCCCGGGTAAAGACGATGAAAATGTTGTGGCGTTTATAGACCCGCTCCTCTCCCCCGGACACCTTGTAGGCGTCAAAGACCAGAATCACAGAGATCTTCCGGTAGCCCGCGTAGTTAGAAAGAAGATCCGCCAGCTTGCTCCTCGCCGCCCCGAAATCCCGCTTTGAAAGCTCTCTGAGCATCGCCCAGTCATAGATGACGTTGTAGCCGTCGACCAGGAGAAACTCTTCCTTTTTCTCGACTTTCCGTGGCTTCATGAGGCCGGTCGGGCCGTGTCTGCCCCCACCCTTCTTCTGGGCGTCGAACATACGGATGTCCCCGTCCTCCTCTGAGATCCGTGATTTCACCGGCCCGTAGGTCCTCTCAAAGATCTGCATGAGCTCGGCGGTTTCCCCCAGGGCTTTTCGATAGCGCTCATAGGCGCCGTCAGACGTCTCCTCCCCTGCCGGCGTTTCCCCGTCAAAAGGGCGTTCCTCCTCCCTGCCTTCCCCCTCCTGTCCCATCTTTAAGAGCCGGGGCACATGCATGTATTCAGTCACCTGATCCCATGGAACCTCGAATCCGGCCCCATGGGCGCA
>CADBUA010000073.1 GCA_902797665.1 uncultured Lachnospiraceae bacterium
GAGAGCAGATAGAGAGATCCCCGCCTGAGGCGGGGAAGAGAGGAGGCCTATATGCCGGTAAGTTTGAAAAAAGGACAGAAAATCAGTCTGACAAAGGAAGCACCAGGTCTTCAGCATGTGGTGGTCGGGCTTGGCTGGGACCTGAATCAGTATGACACGGGCGGAGATTTCGATCTGGATTCCTCCGCCTTCCTGCTGGGGGAGAATGGCAGGGTGACCCGGCAGGAGGACTTCATCTTCTTCGGAAACAAGACCCATCCGTCGGGAGCGGTCACCCATCTGGGCGACAACCTGACCGGGGTCGGGGAAGGGGATGATGAGCAGATCGTGGTCGATCTGTCCAAGGTGCCGGCCTCGATTATGAAAATCGTGTTCACCGTGACCATCTACGAGTCGGAGGAGCGCCGGCAGAACTTCGGCCAGGTGAACAATGCCTTCATCCGCATTTACAACCAGGATACCGGGGCGGAGATGCTCCGCTATGACCTGGGAGAGGATTTTTCCATCGAGACCTCAGCCGTCTTCGGCGAGCTTTACAGATATGGGTCGGAATGGAAGTTCAACGCCATCGGGGGCGGTTATCAGGGCGGCCTGGCAGGGCTGTGCGAAAACTTCGGTGTGGCGGTGGAGTAAGGAAAAAACGCTGTCAGCTGTTCAGTCGCAAGCACCTTTGAGCTACGAGGCCGGGCGCAAACTGAAAGGGCGATGGGAGCCTCGGCCCGGCCGAATGCCTATAGGCGTCTCAGACTTTACAGCTGCAGAGCTTTTATACTCGCGGCCAGGAGAATTTGTCAGCTATCATCCGTGGCCGCGGCATATGCGATACCCGCGAGATAGAGCATTTGCGACAGAATTGACGCGAGCGGGCATTACCGGTGAAACACCCGGCAAATTTGAATGCTTCCAGGTATCGCATCGCGAAAATCAATGGCTCCAGGCTGCTGGGATGCCATAGGCAGGGAACCCACGTGGAGCTGTTTTGGACGATCGTCATCAATCAACCGCAAGGCGGATGCCTCCGCTCCGCTCTGAGGGCTGGATGATCACCGTCACTTCCTGGCTGCCGTCCCAGTCAAAGGTGTAAGACTCCCCGGAGGCCTGACCGATCAGGTTTTTCCAGTTGAGGTCGGTGCCGATCCTGGGATCGCAGAAGCCCCGCCTGCCAATCCAGCAGATGACGGCATCCGGGTCCACGGAGATGGTGGACCGGCTGATGACGTTGCTGAGGACGATGGGGTTCCCGTCCGAGAGGACGGCGCAGTAGGAACTGCCTCCTCTTCCTGTCAGGCTTGTGGTCGCAAGGCCCTTCTGGGAGAGAACGCCCTTGCCGAGAAAGCGGACAGAATAATCGCATTCCCCGGTGAAGGCCAGGAGATTCTCGGACTCCACCGAGATCATCTCCCCGCTCTTGAGACGGTAGACCACCACATGCTGGCCGAAATTGGCATAATAGGTGGTGCTCTCCCCATTCAGGAAGACCTTTGTCAGGGGGAGGTTTTCCCCCACTGCCCGCCGGAACAGCTGCCCCAGTGCCGCCTGGGCGAGGTTCTGCTCAGGGCCCAGAAGGACCTTCTCAAAGCGGTAGTTTCTCGGCCCGGGATTGTCCCCGGCGATGAAGGCGCCCGTTTTTACGAAGAGAACCTCATTCCCACTTGAGACCACCTTGAGTGTCAGTTCATTGACCGTTTCCAGTGTCAGCATCGTCAGACCACCCTTACTCCGTACTGTTGACAGAGTCCTTTCAGATCTTTGCTCACGCCGCCGCCGACAGCGCTGAATTTCCACTGCCCTTTGTAGAGATACACTTCCCCGATCATCAGGGAGAGTGCGTTTCCATAGGATTCACGAAAGTCTTCCATCCGGAAGCTGAGATACTCCCCCCTGGATTTTCCGGCAAGGAGCCGGATATAGGCCCCGCTGACCATGCTGAAGTTCTGCCTTCTCTGAAAGGCCTCGTCGATGGTCAGAATCAGGACAATCCGGGTGATGGTGGGATCAAGCGCCTGAAAGTCTATGGAGATCAGTTCCCGATCCGGCGAAGCCTCCGCGAAGAAGGAGGTGCTTCCATCCGGACTCCTGGTCTGGCCATAGAAGACAAACCAGTCATCCCCCGGTACTTTGCCGGAGGCATCCAGAAGGAAGGCCGAGACATCGAGATCCAGGGCGCTGGAGGAGACGTTCCAGCCCAAAGCGGCCAAAAGAACGGGATCCGCGCGAAGGGGCAGCGGTACTTTCTGACCTGCTTGCACGGGGGCTTTCAGAGGCGGCGCTTTGAAAACCGCACCTGGCGCCTTCGCTTTGGATCTTACAGGGGAAGGATCTGAAGGCCGCATAGGCTGAGGAGCCATGGAGATGACTGGAGCCTTCGGCCTGGCAGGGGCGGCGGGCCTGACTGGATCGCCTGCGGGAAAAGACCCCTGGCTTATAGAGGCCCTGGCGTACGATCCAGTCTGAGGGGAAGATGTCAGGGGACGGTTCATCGATAGGATATTGTCGGAAGAATAGATTTCCGATTTTCGCTGATGATTCAGGGTGAATACTGTATCCCTGTCTACAGCGCCCAGGATTCTGTTTTCCAATAAGCTCATCTGCGCCTCCTCTGCCCTGCCAGTGTATCTGCCCAATATAGCACGTCTCCCCGGAAAAGGGAACGGACAGGGCTTTGTCCAAGGGCCCCTCTATCCTTCACCCCCTGGAAAATGCATTGCAGTTTACGGCCGCGGTATATGCGGAAGCTTCAGAAATCGCATTCGGCAAAGGCTGAGACCCTCTCGCACAGAGACGCCAGTCCAAAAGTCCGCTCCATCACGCGCGTTCGCGCGAAGCGTGGGAGTGCCATAGGCACGGAACTCACGTGGAGCTATTTCGGACGATAAGCGCTATGGCGGCCAGGACGGGATCCTTTGTTATGCCCCTTCTGCTTTCCCCATTTCCCGGGGCAAAAGAGGGAGGGCAGGCTCCCTGGGAGTATGCTATAATAAACAAGTTTATTTGCATTCAGGCAGGGGCTTCTGTGTACACGTCAGGCCCGCTGTCAGAGAGAAAGGAGTTGAAAAGCGTGAAGCAGAAAGGCTTAACGGCTGCCGAGGTTGAGAAAAGCCGACAGACATATGGCGCGAACACCCTGACGCAGATCCCGCCGGATCCTCTGTGGAAGAAGATCCTTGAAGGCTTCAAGGATCCCATGATCATGATCCTTCTGGTCGCTCTCGCAGTGCAGGTGATCCTGTTCCTCCTGGGGCAGGCTGAATGGTTTGAGCCGGTGGGGATTCTGATTGCCATCATGATCGCGAACGGGGTCTCTTCGGTCAGCGAGAGCAAGCAGGAGGGCAAGGCCTCCGCCCTGAAGGAGGAGGAAGAAGCCAAGGAGACCGCCAAGGTCATCCGGGATGGAAAGCTTCAGGAGATTCCTGTCCGGGATGTGGTGGTCGGCGATATCGTCTACCTCCAGGCCGGGGACAAGATTCCGGCCGACGGGGAGATCATTGAAGGCGAGATCCATGTGGACCAGGCGTCCCTGAACGGGGAGACCGAGGAAGCCAAGAAGATTCCCTGCGAAGGAAACGCCTATGAGATCAAGGATCTGGTGAACCTGTACTATGTCTACCGCGGAACTGTGGTTGTGGGCGGTGAGGCTTATCTGGAGATTAAGGTTGTCGGAGACAAGACCATCTTTGGGGAGCTCGCGCTGGAGGTCCAGGAGAGCACGCGCATGACACCGCTCCAGGTCAAGCTGAGCAAGCTGGCCAGGCAGATTTCAACCTTTGGCTATGTCGGTGCCATCGCGATCATCGCCGGGATCCTCCTGAAGACGATCCTCAGTGGCTCCACTCCGACTGATTTTTACGGCTGGGTACGCCTCACCCTCGATGCCGTGACCGTAGCGGTTACCATCATTGTCTGCGCGGTTCCAGAGGGGCTTCCGATGCTGACCAGCATCCTGCTTTCCTTCCAGAGCCTGAGGATGGCCAAGGACAACGTTCTGGTCCACAAGATCAATGGCCTGGAGACCGCGGGGTCCCTGAGCCTTCTTTTCAGCGATAAGACCGGGACCATCACCCAGGGCCGCCTCTCCGTGGTGGAGCTGGCGACAGGGAATGTGAGGAAGTTTTCTTCTCTGAAGGAACTCTGCCCTGAGCTTCAGCTGGAAGTGATGACAGGTGTCGGCCTGAACAACAGCGCCGCTGTCAGTGGAGACAAGGTGATCGGCGGCAACAGCACGGACAGAGCCCTGATGACCTTCCTGATGAATGAAAATGCCACTTCCGGCATGAATAAGGATGAGGTGCGGGCTTTCAGCGCCTTTGACTCCAACAAGAAGTGCTCCAGCGTCACGATCTCCCGGAATGGGAAGACCTTCACCTACATCAAAGGCGCGCCGGAGCGGATTCTCGAGAAGTGCAGCTTCTATCTCGATGAGAAGGGAGAGAAGAAGGAACTGGTCGAGAAAAACTACCTCAGCTCCTATCTTGACAGCCAGGCTGGCAGATCCATGCGGCTTCTGGCGGTGGCCAGGGGCGAGGGAGAGAATGAGAATTCGGATCTGACCCTGATCTGTCTTCTCAGCATCCGCGATAACGTGAGAGCGGAAGCTGTTGACGCGATCCGGGAAGTCATGGATGCCGGGATTCAGGTCGTCATGGTGACCGGAGACCGGAAGGAAACCGCTGTGGCCATCGCGAAGGAAGCAGGGTTAATCTCCCGGAATGAGGACATTGCGCTGACCTCCGCGGAGATGGGTCAGAAGAGCGATGAAGAGCTGAAGAAGATTCTTCCGGACCTGCGGGTGGTCTCCAGGGCACTTCCCACAGACAAGAGCCGGCTGGTCCGCCTTGCCCAGGAGCTCAACTACGTGGTCGGAATGACCGGGGACGGCGTCAATGATTCCCCGGCGCTGAAGAAAGCGGATGTCGGCTTTGCCATGGGCAGCGGGACTGAAGTCGCCAAGGAAGCCGGGGATATCACCATCCTCGATGACAACTTCCTCTCCATCGAGAAGGCGATTCTGTACGGTCGGACCATGTTTAAGAGCATCCGGAAGTTCCTGATCTTCCAGCTGACAGTCAATGTCGCGGCAGTTCTGATCTGCTTCCTTGGGCCCATGCTGGGGGAAAATGTGGTGCTGACGGTCATTCAGCTTCTGCTGATCAACCTGGCCATGGATACGCTGGCGGCCATCGCCTTCGGAAGTGAGCCGGCACTGAAGGAGTATATGAAAGACCGGCCGATTCAGCGCGACGCGAGCATCATCAGCAAAAACATGTTCATTGAGATCCTGATCAGCTCGCTGTACATCACGGCTGCCTGTCTGTCCATCCTTTTCTGCCCGCCGGTCCGGAGACTTTTCGGCGATGTGGATGTGACCTATCTGAAATCTGCACTGTTTGCAACCTTTATGATGGCAATCACCTTCAACGGCTTCAACGCCAGGACAGAGCATCTGAATCCCTTTGAGAACATCGGCAGGAACCGGAACTTCCTTCTGGTCATGGGCTCCATCCTTCTGATGCAGTTTATCTTCGTTTCTTTCGGCGGGGAAGTTCTGAATGTGGAGCGTCTATCTCCTCAGACCTGGTTCATCTGCTTTGTGATCGCTTTCCTGGTCATTCCCATTGACATGATCCGGAAACTGATCATGAAACAGAAGTAAAATACATGGGAACTGTCCAGTGCGCACTGGCCGCTTGTCGCCGAGCGCGGTAATACAGTTCAAAAAGGAAAGGCCGGGCGCACTTTCAATGCGGGCGCATGAGACTGCGCCTGGCCTTTTGCAAAGCCGCCTGCGACTCGACAGCTGCGAAAAACGTTCTCCATGGCAGCGCCAGGGAGGATTCTGTGAAAGTCAGAAGGAGAAATAATTAAGTAATTAAAAACATTGACATTAGTGATTATATGTGTTTGAATATACTCATGGGAGGATACTATTTATGAAC
>CADBUA010000074.1 GCA_902797665.1 uncultured Lachnospiraceae bacterium
GGCTTTCTGGCCTCGAACAGCTCCTCGACACGGGGAAGACCCTGTGTGATATCGCCGCCCGCGACACCGCCGGTGTGGAAGGTACGCATGGTCAGCTGGGTGCCTGGCTCACCGATCGACTGCGCCGCGATGATGCCGACCGGCTCGCCGACCTGAACCGGCTCGCCGGTAGCCATGTTGGAGCCGTAGCACTTGGCGCAGATGCCTACCCGCGAACGGCAGGTCAGAATCGAGCGGATCTTGACCCGGGTGATGGGACCACCGTCCTCATTCACGCCCTCGCTCATAATCCTGGCGGCCCGGCTCGGCGTGATCATGTGGTTGGCTTCCACCAGCACCTCACCGTTTTCGTCGCAGATGGTCTCCGCAGCATAGCGGCCGGTGATTCTCTCCTGCAGGCTCTCGATCTCCTCCTTGCCCAGGGCAAACTTTGAGATGTAGCGCCCTGGAATCCTGCTGGCATCCAGAGAGCAATCCACCTCCCGGATCACCAGATCCTGGGAGACGACAACCATTCGTCTCGTCAGATACCCGGAGTCCGCGGTCCGGAGCGCCGTGTCAGACAGACCCTTGCGGGCGCCGTGCGCCGACATGAAGTACTCCAGAACGTCCAGCCCCTCACGGAAGTTGGACTTGATGGGCAGCTCGATGGTGTGTCCGGTGGTGTCCGCCATCAGGCCACGCATGCCGGCCAGCTGCTTGATCTGCTTGTCAGAACCACGGGCCCCGGAGTCCGCCATCATGAAGATGTTGTTGTAGGCCTCCAGGCCATCCAGCAGCGCTTTGGTCAGCGCGTTGTCAGTTTCCTTCCAGGTCTCGACCACCGTGCGGTAACGCTCGCTCTCCGTGGAGAGGCCTCTGCGGAACTTCTTGTTGATCTCATCGACCGAATTCTGTGCCTTCTGAATCATCTCCGGCTTCTTGGGCGGAACCGTCATGTCCGAGATTGACACGGTCATTCCGGCTCTCGTGGAGTAACCGTAGCCCATTGCCTTGATGTGATCCAGAACCTCCGCGGTGGTGGTGGAGCCATGGATGTTGATGACCCGCTCCAGGATTCCCTTGAGGTCCTTCTTCTTGACCAGGGTGTTGACTTCCAGATCGAGCTCATGGCCCGGAACCGTCCGATCCACATAGCCCAGATCCTGCGGGATGATCTCATTAAAGAGGAAGCGCCCCAGGGTGGACTGAACCAGGCCTGAGATCTTCGTCCCATCTTCCAGCTGCTTCTCCACCCGGACCGTGATCCAGGACTGAAGCGTCAGATACTTGTTCTCGTAGGCCATGATGGCCTCCGCGATGGACTTGTAGACACCACCCTCTCCCGGGGCGCCGGGGCGCTGCTGGGTCAGATAGTAGATGCCGAGGACCATGTCCTGGGACGGAACTGCCACCGGGCCGCCGTCAGACGGCTTCAGCAGGTTGTTGGGCGAGAGCATCAGGAAACGGCACTCCGCCTGCGCTTCCACCGAGAGGGGCAGATGGACAGCCATCTGGTCGCCGTCAAAGTCTGCGTTGAAGGCTGTGCAGACCAAAGGATGCAGCTTGATGGCCTTCCCCTCGACCAGGATGGGTTCAAAGGCCTGAATCCCCAGACGATGCAGCGTGGGAGCCCGGTTCAGCATGACCGGGTGCTCGCTGATGACCTGCTCGAGCACGTCCCAGACCTCCGGCTCCAGGCGCTCGACCATCTTCTTGGCGTTCTTGATGTTGTGGGATTTCCCCTGCGTCACCAGCTCCTTCATGACAAAGGGCTTAAAGAGCTCGATGGCCATCTCCTTGGGCAGACCGCACTGGTAGATCTTCAGCTCCGGACCGACGACAATAACCGAGCGGCCGGAATAGTCGACACGCTTGCCCAGAAGGTTCTGGCGGAAGCGGCCGCTCTTTCCCTTCAGCATGTCGGACAGAGACTTCAGGGCCCGGTTGCCGGGTCCGGTAACCGGACGGCCTCTGCGGCCGTTGTCGATCAGGGCGTCAACCGCCTCCTGCAGCATGCGCTTCTCATTGCGCACGATGATGTCCGGAGCGCCCAGCTCCAGGAGTCTTCTCAGGCGGTTATTGCGGTTGATGATCCTGCGGTAGAGGTCATTGAGATCCGAGGTCGCGAACCTGCCGCCGTCCAGCTGCACCATGGGACGCAGATCCGGCGGAATCACCGGGATCACCGTGAGGATCATCCACTCCGGCTTGTTGCCGGACTCCCGGAATGCCTCAACGACTTCCAGACGCTTGACGATCTTCACTTTCTGCTGGCTCGTGGCCTTGAGAAGCTTATTCTTCAGCGCTTCCGACAGGGGCTCGAGATCGATGTCCCTCAAAAGCTGCTGCACGGATTCAGCGCCCATGCCCGCCTTGAAGGCATTCCTGCCCAGACTCTCCCGCTTTTCCTGGTACTCGCGCTCCGAGAGGATCTGCCGGTAGCGGAGACCCGTCTCCGGGTCCTCATGCGGGTCCACCAGGGAACACTTATCCGGGTTATCACTTTTCAGGTTGGGATCCAGCACCACATAGGAAGCGAAGTAAAGGATCTTCTCCAGGTCCTTGGGGGACATATCCAGAATCAGGCCCATCCTGGACGGAATCCCCTTGAAGTACCAGATATGGGAGACCGGGGCTGCCAGCTGAATGCAGCCCATGCGCTCCCGCCTGACACTGGACTTGGTGACCTCGACGCCGCAGCGGTCGCAGATCATGTTCTTGTAGCGGATCTTCTTGTATTTTCCGCAGTGGCACTCCCAGTCTTTGCTCGGCCCGAAGATGCGCTCGCAGAACAGGCCGTCGGTCTCAGGCTTCAGGGTCCGGTAGTTGATGGTCTCCGGCTTTTTGACCTCGCCGACCATGCCGTGCCTGGTCGCCCATTCCTTGATGCGGTCCGGGGAAGCCAGTCCGATCTTGATCGCATCGAATGTCATAGACTGATAGACTTCATTCGAAGTTTGTTCCGGCATGTATTCTCCTTTCGTTCCTTAAGCTCAGATCAAAGCTCCGTGTCACCGTCGCCGAAATCCGAGTCGTCCGCCCCGTACCCGGCCGTCTCTGCCGAGAAATCATCATCGCTGGAACTGTCATAGTCGTCAGGGTTTGTAAGGTCGTCATCGTAGACGGAACCATCAAATGTGTCCGCAGGATCGTCCGAGAAGTCCGGCTCCGCGTCAAAATCGACCTCGTCCGGTACCGGCTCGGCATCTTCCTTCAGATCGAAGCCCTCATCCGGAGACTCCTCCTCCAGATCATCGGTCATGCGGTTCCTGACAGGCTCGCTCCCGTCATACTCGTCCGCGACCTCGATTCTCTCCCTGCGGGCCCCCTCCTCGAGGTCTCTGGGCTCGCCATCCACCAGTTCCTGGGTCTGGAAGCCATGCCCGGCGAAGGATTCGCGGTTCGACAGGTCGCCGTACTTGCGGTCGTCATCCAGGATGTGGCGCATATCCGTTTCGCCGTAATCCACGTTTTCCATGATCTGGACTTCAGTGCCGTCATCCTTGAGGACACGGACATCCAATGCCAGGGACTGAAGCTCCTTCAGAAGAACCTTGAAGGACTCCGGAATCCCCGGTTCCGGAATGTTCTCGCCCTTGATGATGGCCTCGTAGGTCTTCACACGACCGATCACGTCGTCCGACTTGACCGTCAGGATCTCCTGCAGGGTATAGGAAGCACCATAGGCCTCCAGGGCCCAGACCTCCATCTCTCCGAATCTCTGCCCGCCGAACTGGGCCTTGCCGCCGAGCGGCTGCTGCGTGACCAGGGAATAGGGGCCGGTGGAGCGGGCATGGATCTTGTCGTCCACCAGATGGTGCAGTTTCAGATAATTCATATGGCCGATGGTGGTCGGGCCATCAAAGCAATCGCCTGTGCGGCCGTCCCGAAGCTGAACCTTGCCGTCCCGCGAGATCGGAACCCCCTTCCAGAGATCCCGGTGGTCCTTATGCTCAAAGAGGTACTCCATCACTGCCGGGAGCATCTCTCCCTCATACTTGGCCTTGAAGTCCTCCCAGGACATGTTGACATAGTCATTGGCCATCTCCAGGGTATCCTGGATATCCTTCTCATTGGCGCCATCAAAGACCGGCGTCGAGATATTGAAGCCGAGCGCCATAGCCGCCAGGGACAGATGAATCTCCAGAACCTGCCCGATGTTCATACGGCTCGGGACGCCCAGGGGGTTCAGTACGATGTCCAGTGGTCTTCCATTCGGCAGGAAAGGCATATCTTCCACGGGCAGAACCCGGGAGACGACACCCTTGTTGCCGTGCCGGCCGGCCATCTTGTCGCCGACAGAGATCTTTCTCTTCTGCGCGATATAGATCCTGACCGACTGGTTCACGCCCGGGGAAAGCTCATCCCCGTTCTCACGGGTGAAAACCTTGGCCGCGACCACGATCCCATACTCGCCGTGAGGCACTTTCAGGGAAGTGTCACGGACTTCGCGGGCCTTCTCGCCGAAGATCGCCCGCAGGAGCCGCTCCTCCGCGGTGAGCTCAGTCTCGCCCTTGGGCGTGACCTTCCCGACCAGGATGTCCCCTGCCCGGACCTCCGCGCCGATGCGGATGATCCCGCGCTCGTCCAGGTCCTTCAGGGTGTCCTCGCCGACACCCGGCACATCCCTTGTGATCTCCTCCGGCCCAAGTTTGGTATCCCGGGCTTCTGCCTCGTACTCTTCGATGTGCACTGAGGTGTAGACATCGTCCAT
The DNA here is from genome assembly GCA_902797665.1 of uncultured Lachnospiraceae bacterium. GTDB lineage: Bacteria > Bacillota > Clostridia > Lachnospirales > Lachnospiraceae > Porcincola. The sequence goes on from CADBUA010000074.1 coordinate 4,697, forward strand.
GACCAGACGCTCAGACAGAAGGACCGCGTCCTCGTAGTTGTAGCCTTCCCAGGTCATGAATCCGATCAGGGGGTTCTTGCCCAGAGCCAGTTCTCCACTGTGGGTGGATGCACCGTCGGCGATGACATCACCGGCCTTTACCTCATCCCCCTTAAACACGATTGGACGCTGATTGTAGCAGTTGCTCTGGTTGGAGCGGACAAACTTCCTGAGGTGATACTCCTCTCTCTCCCCGGACTCTGTCCGGATGACGATGCGGTTGGCCTCGGAGCTCTCCACCTTCCCATTGCTCCTGGCAATGACGCAGACACCCGAGTCCACGGCAGCCTTCACCTCCATACCGGTGCCCACGACCGGGGCCTCGGTGGTCAGAAGCGGAACCGCCTGGCGCTGCATGTTGGAGCCCATCAGCGCCCGGTTGGCGTCGTCGTTCTGCAGGAAGGGAATCAGGGCTGTCGCCACGGAGAAAACCATCTTCGGGGAGACATCCATGTATTCAAACATGCTCCGGGGATACTCCTGCGTCTGATCGCGGAAGCGGCCGGACACGTTCCGATTGATAAAGCAGCCATTCTCATCGAGCGGCGTGTTCGCCTGCGCGATGTGGTAGTTGTCTTCCTCATCGGCGGTCATGTAAACGACCCTGTCGGTGACCCGGGGCTTTCCCGGCTCCGAGCGGTCAACAACACGGTAAGGCGCCTCGACGAAGCCATACTTATTGATGCGGGCGTAGGTAGCCAGCGAGTTGATCAGACCGATGTTGGGACCTTCAGGTGTCTCAATCGGGCACATGCGTCCATAGTGGGAGTAGTGGACGTCCCGGACCTCAAATCCGGCGCGGTCTCTCGAAAGGCCGCCCGGCCCCAGAGCCGAAAGACGCCGTTTGTGCGTCAGCTCCGACAGGGGGTTGTTCTGGTCCATGAACTGCGAGAGCTGGGAGGACCCGAAGAACTCCTTGACCGCCGCGGTCACCGGCTTGATGTTGATCAGAGACTGCGGGGAGATGCCCTCGATCTCCTGAGTCGTCATGCGCTCCCGGACCACGCGCTCCAGTCTCGAGAGGCCGATGCGGTACTGGTTCTGAAGAAGCTCTCCGACAGCACGGATCCGGCGGTTGCCCAGATGGTCGATGTCATCCGCGCTGCCGATGCCGTACTCCAGATGCATGTTGTAGTTGATCGAGACGAAGATGTCCTCCTTGGTGATGTGCTTCGGGACCAGCTCCGCCACGTGGGCCTGGATCTCCGCCTTGATCTCATCGAGATCCGTGTGCCCATCCAGAATCTTCCGAAGGTAGGGATAGTAGACCATCTCCGTGATCCCCAGCTCCGCCGGATTGCAGTCCACATGCTTCGTCAGATCGACCATCATGTCGGAGAGCACCTTGACGTTCCGCTCCTCCTCCGCCAGCATGACAGACGGGATGCCGGCGTTCTGAATGTCGTCGGCCATCTCCTTGGTCACGACCGTGCCGGCCTCGGCGATGATCTCCCCCGTGTTCTCGTCAATCACATCCTCCGCCAGGCGGTGGCCGGTGATTCGGTTCCGGAGCAGCATCTTTTTATTGTATTTATAGCGCCCGACCTTGGCCAGATCATAGCGCCTGGGGTCAAAGAACATGCCCATGATCAGGGTCTCCGCGGATTCCACGGTGCTCGGCTCACCCGGGCGGATTTTGGCGTAGAGCTTGGTCAGACCCTCGGCATAGTTGGTAGCCTCATCCTTCTGAAGCGTGGCGACAATCTTGGGCTCCTCGCCGAAAAGATCGATAATCTCCGCGTTGGTGCCAACGCCAAGAGCCCTGATCAATGTCGTGACCGGGACCTTCCTGGTCCTGTCCACACGGACATAGAAGACGTCATTGCTGTCCGTCTCGTACTCCAGCCATGCGCCGCGGTTTGGAATCACCGTGCAGGAATGCAGGGTCTTCCCGATCTTGTCGTGGGTGATGGCGTAATAGATGCCTGGAGAACGAACCAGCTGGCTGACGATGACACGCTCAGCCCCGTTGATCACAAAGGTGCCCGTGTCGGTCATCAGCGGCAGATCGCCCATGAAGATCTCGTGCTCGGAGATCTCATCGTTCTCCTTGTTATGGAGGCGCACCCGCACCTTCAGAGGTGCCGCATAGGTGGCATCCCGCTCAGCACACTGCTCGATCGTATATTTCACGTCGTCCTTGCAGAGTTTGAAGTCTGTAAATTCCAGGCTCAGCTTCCCGCCGTAGTCCTCAATCGGGGAGATGTCGGCAAATGCCTCCTTGAGGCCATCGGTCAAAAACCACTGATAGGAGTTCTTCTGAACCTCAATCAGGTTCGGCATCTCAAGGACTTCCTCCTGCCGCTGAAAACTCATGCGGAGACTCTTGCCTGTCTTCACCGGGCGGATTCTGTTTTTTTCCATTAACGTTTCACCTCTGTCTTTCTTATGCCGCGTGACTCTAGTGAAAGGATTAAGCCCGTTCTCATATCAAAGGGGCGTGAAAAGCTTGCAATCCATGACTCCGCTGAGGCAGCTCCCCCCAGCCCTTAAGCGCGCTCAAAAAGTGGAAGGCAAAGACTGCCAGTCGTCCCAAACTGACTGGAGGCTCCTGAGGTCTGCCGAGGCGAACCTTTCGTGCCTCTGCCTGTACCGCGGACAAGGGCGCAGCTCAAACCTGCCATGTGTCCTTTTGGGATGATCATCATGCTTGTTCGCTTTTGTGACTTTCAAAACGACCAGATCCCGCGCTTTTCGGGACTGGAAAGCCTCTTTTGGACCTTTCTCTCCAAAAAAGGCGCACGAACCCCACGGACGACTGTCCATAGACAATAACGCAACTTACAGTATACTTCAGCTCGAAAGGCAATGTCAAGAAATTTATTTCTTTATTTTGAGGGAGACAAAAATGGAAAGAATGCTTCTTCAGAGATCGGGGCAGACGCCCGGATGAAAATTGGATGAAAAATCAGAAAGGATGGATGGACGGATGAAAATGACAGAAGTCAGAGCTTATAGGATCCGCCTGATTTCGGTGGACATGGCAAAGGGACGGCATACGCCGTCCCGGAATTTCGCTCAAAAACAGAATTACTTGAGGGTGACCTTTGCGCCCACTTCCTCGAGCTTTGCCTTGAGGTCGTCTGCTTCTGCCTTGGAGACCTGCTCCTTGACAACCTTCGGAGCGGAATCGACCAGCTCTTTCGCTTCCTTCAGGCCAAGACCGGTAACCTCGCGGACAACCTTGATGACCTTAACCTTCTGAGCGCCAATCTCAGTCAGCTCAACGTCAAACTCGGTCTTCTCCTCAGCTGCCTCAGCTGCCGGGCCTGCTGCCGCAACAACAACACCTGCCGCCGCGGAAACACCGAACTCTTCCTCACAAGCCTTAACCAGCTCGTTCAGCTCCATAACACTCAGTTCCTTGATCGCATCGATAAACTCAGCAATTGTAAGCTTTGCCATTTTAAATTTCCTCCCTTTTCATATTTAAGCTATCTGACGGCATCTGCCGTCCGGGACCATCGATCGTCCAATCAGCCTTCTGCCGGAGCCGGCGCGGCTTCGTCTGCACTTCCATCCTTCTCTGCGATCTGCTTCAGCACGCGGGCGAAGTTTGCGACCGGAGACTGGAGTGATCCAAACAGTCTGCCAAGCAGGATCTCTCTGGACGGGATGTCCGCGAGTGCCTGGACGGCTTCACTGTCGTAGTACTTCCCCTCAACGACACCCCCGATCATCTTGATTGTCGGGTTGGCCTTCAGGTGATTCTTGATGATTCTTGCCGGCGCCGTCGCGTCATCCTTCGCAATCGCGATCGCGTTTGCGCCTTCCAGATGCGAGCACAGCGGCTCCAGTTCCGTCCCCTTGAAGGCACGATTCATCATCGTGTTCTTATATACCTTGTACAGTACCCCGGCTTCACGGAGCTCCTTGCGGAGCGCGGTATCACCGGCCACATTGATTCCAAGATAGTTGACCAGAATGACGGAATCGGCACCCTTGACGTTTGCGGAAATCTCATCAATGATGGGCTGCTTCAGTTCAACTTTTGCCATGATTTACCTCCTTATAGATTCCGTGACTGCCGGAAGTGTATTTCCGGACGATTCTGGTTTTGCCGGGAAGCGGCAAAAATCCGCTTCGGCAATCTATATTCTCTGCGCAAAACAGAAAAACCTTCCGGCCAAAGGCGGGAAGGCAGAAATTCCAATATCAGAATTCATACTTCCTCGGCAGGCGGCATCACCATTATACCCTTGCGGGAACCTGCTGTCTTCGGCAGTCATCCGGGGTATATTATCAAAGGAAAATGGCCCTGTCAACAGGAAATTTTGTTTTTTTCCAGGCTTTTCCAGGAGTAAACTCGCAGCAGGAAAGCCGCAGACGCCTTTCGGCATTCGGCCGGGCTGAGGCTCCTACGCCCGCATCCAATCCGCGCCCGGCCTTAACTTTTAAGCTGCAGAACCTCACTCGGCGCAAAGCGGACTCTGTAGTGATACCCGTGAGCGGGCATATACCGGTGAAACACCTGGCAAATTCAAATGGTCCCCGGTATACGAAAGCTCTCTCCTGATCGCTCCAGGGAGACATCCAAAGGAGCCGTAACAGAAAGCATATCGATCCGGCTGTTTCCAGCTACCTTCCCACGAAAAAAACCGGGAACCCTTCTGGGTCCCCGGCTGGGATTTCTCGATCGATCAGACAAACCTTGCGGTGTTCAGCTTCACGCCCGGGCCCATGGTCGGGGCGAGAGTGACGCTCTTCAGGTAGGTGCCCTTCAGAGCTGCCGGTCTTGCCTTGACAATCGCATCAATAAGCGTCTGGAAGTTTTCCTGCAACTGCTCCTCGGTGAAAGAGGCTTTCCCGAGCGGCACATGGATGATGTTGGCCTTGTCAAGCCTGTACTCAATCTTACCGGCTTTGATATCCTTAATCGCCTTGGCGACGTCCATGGTAACCGTGCCTGCCTTCGGGTTCGGCATCAGGCCCTTGGGGCCGAGCACACGGCCGAGACGTCCAACAACGCCCATCATATCCGGGGTTGCGACGACAACATCAAAATCCAGCCAGCCTTCGTTCTGGATCTTCGGGATGAGTTCCTCAGCGCCGACATAATCTGCGCCCGCATTCTGCGCCTCGTCCGCCTTCAGGTTCTTGGCGAACACCAGGACACGAACCGTCTTGCCCGTTCCGTTCGGCAGGACAACCGCGCCGCGGACCTGCTGGTCAGCATGGCGGCCATCGCATCCCGTGCGGATGTGAGCCTCGATGGTCTCATCGAACTTCGCGGTAGAAATCTTCTTTACGAGCGCGATCGCGTCATTTGTCTCATACAACTGCGTGCGGTCAACCTGCTTTGCAGCCTCCTTGTACTTCTTTCCTCTCTTCATCACTTACCTCCTGGTGGTGTTTGCGGGATTTTCCCTCCCACTCGGGTCCGTATCACGGCCCGACTCCTGCTCTCTCAACACATCAATCCTCGACAACGATGCCCATGCTGCGCGCGGTCCCGGCGATCATGCTCATCGCCGCCTCAATCGACGCTGCGTTCAGATCCGGCATCTTCATCTCAGCGATCTCACGGACCTTGTCCTTGGAGATGGTCGCGACCTTCTCCTTGTTCGGAACACCGGAGCCGCTCTTCAGATTGCAGGCTTTCTTCAGAAGTACCGGAGCCGGCGGCGTCTTCGTGATGAAGGAGAAGCTGCGGTCCGCGTAGACAGTTATAACGACAGGGATGATCAGGTCTCCCTTATCCGCTGTTCTTGCGTTGAACTCTTTTGTGAACTGGACGATATTCACGCCGTGGGAGCCCAGCGCCGGGCCAACCGGCGGAGCCGGGGTTGCCTTGCCTGCCGGGATCTGCAGCTTGATATATCCAGTAACCTTCTTTGCCATAATTATGACCTCCTTGTGGTAGTGGGCATCCAGTGCGCTGCACCCTCCGGAAAACCGGAGCTTTTGGATGTCCTATCGGGGATTCCCTCCCACTTATTTCATTTTGACGATGTCTGTGGCATTCATTCCAACCGGAGTGCCGTTCATGAATTCCGGGATGCTGATCTTGACGGTCGACTGACTCTCGTCGATCGAAGTGATCTTCCCGATCGAGTTCACCCACACGCCGTTTATGACGCGTACGGAGTCTCCAACCTTGAAATCGAACTGTGTGGCAGCCTCTTCCGCCCCGGCCACGCCCATGCTCACCATCTCCTCCTCGGAGAGCGGGAGCGGTTTTGTGGAATCCGAACCGACGAATCCTGTCACCCCTCTGGTATTTCTCACGATATACCAGTTCTCGTTATTCATGATCATGTGAACGAAGACATAACCCGGAAACAGTTTCTTCTGAACGACCTTCTGCTTGGCGCCTCTCTTTTTCTTTGGAGGCTTGCGCTCGCCGTCTTCCGTGTACTCGACCTCATCTTCGTCCTCATCGGCCCTGGACTGCTCCACGACCTCCTGGACCGGGACCCTGACTTCCAGGATCGTATCCTCCAGGTGCATGTTCGCAATGGTCTTTTCCAAGTTGGCTTTGACCTTGTTCTCGTAGCCGGAATAGGTATGTGCTACATACCACTTCGGACCGGTCTCTTCCCCTTCACCATCAGATCCGGAGAATCCTCCCTCACCCTGAAGAGAGCCGCCATCCTCACCCAAAAGCGCTCCCAGCGCTCCATCTGTGAAGGACGTCACGTTTCCCGAAGAAGTGTTCATCTCATCTGCTTCCGCCATCATCTCACCCTGTCTTTCCTGAACTCTGAAATTCAAAGACTGATCAGCCAGTCAAGTCCGTGCTGGATCAGATAATCCAGAATGGCGATGATGATCCCGAGAACGATCGACACAACTGCCACAGTCCCGGTCTCCTTCACGAGGTCTTCCTTGCTAGGCCAGATAATCTTATACCATTCCGCCTTGACCTCGTTCCACCAGGTCTGAATCTTCGATTGTACCTGTTTCTCTGCCATACTAACTCCTTACAAAAAACTGAACTCTGAAAGGCTCAGCCTCTCTACGCCTCATCTCTATCTTCCCGAATTACTTGGTTTCCTTGTGGGGCGTGTGCTTCTTGCAGAAGGGGCAGTATTTCTTGACTTCCATCCGCTCCGGATGCGTCTTCTTTTCCTTCGTCAGGTTATAATTACGGTGTTTGCACTCCGTGCACGCCAGCGTGATCCTTGTACGCACTACTTTCACCTCGCTTTCCAGCATTCTGAGCAATCTGCAGTTTTACGCGGAAAACAGCCGCTTATCTCTGTTTTCCAGGCAGGAAAATCCCTTTTTTCCCCACCTGCTTCCACGCGCCGGAAAATTATAGCACAAGGCGATTTTTAAAGTCAACGATTTTGTCTTTTCCCAAAAGCGTCTCCGAAGGAGCCCGCTGTGCCGAAAAATTTCGCAGCAGAATGGCGTTTCGTCGAAAGAAGGACCCTCTTCGGTTTCTCTTCCCGAAAGCAGACTCCTGTCGTCGCATTGAAAGTGCGCCCGGCCTTAACGATCAAACTGTATGACCTCGCTCGGCGGCAAGCGGCCAGAGCGGACTGAACAGTTGCCAGAAAATACATGAGAGCAAAACCGGAAAAGAGCCCCTGTCTCCTGTCTTAAGTCTCTTTCCCGGCAATCTTTTTACTGCCCTCTTTCATTTTCCGGAGGAGAGCTTCTCTCTCATCTCCCGGATCCTTTCCGGGCTGAGCTCTTCTTTTTCCGAAAGGATCATCCAGCGGTATCTGCCGTCCGTCCAGACAGCGGAGGAACCGTCCTCTGACTCCAGAGGGAGCTCCTCTCTTCTCTCATCCAGCGCCTCCTTGATGATCCGAAAGACTTCCTCCCCCTCCTGATTGAAATAGAAAAGCTCGATTCTCCCCTCCCTTGCGGAGCATTGTCCGACAGTTGCCCCCTCCAGTTCCGGAAGCGGCATCTCAAGGCCGGAGATTCGCTCAGCCTCCTCCAGGGACAGCTCCGCTCCTGTCTCCGTCCCAGTCTCTGGCGGATGCATCGCCGTATTTCCAGCCTCTTCCCCTTCGATCTGTATGTCCATCCCGTCTGTGCTTTTCGGAGAAGAAGCCGTCTCCCCGGAAGATGTGCTAAGCGGGGCGCTTCCACCGGTAAAGGGTGCCATCAGTCCTTCTGTGTCAGCATCTGGCGCCATGAAGCTCTTTTCCTCTTCTGCGTCATCCCAAAGGAGGCTGTTGTCCATGCTCTCTTCCCAATCAGCAGGCTCCGCCGGCGCCTCTTTCGGCGAGAGATCCTCCGCAATGAAGGATTCCGCCCCTGGCGCGGTCAGACCCTCATCCGGAAGCGCCCCGCTCCCGCTGTCAACGAAGGCCTTCTCATTCTGCGGCAGGATCCGCCCTGAATCCAGGACTCTGCCTGCGAGCACGAGGAGCAGAAAGCAGGCGGCAAGTCCGGCCAAAAGCTGGATCTGGCGCTGGAAGCGGATTCCCCCCTTCTTTCTGAATGCTTCCTGTTCTTTGTCAGCACTGCCCTCCCGCTCTCCCGCGCACGCTCTTTGAGGGGCGCTCTCCAGGGCTTCCCTGATATAGCAGTCATCAATCTCTCCGAAAGCGCGGAGCAGGCGCTTTGCCTGATCTCTCTGATTCTTCAAACTGTGACCCCCTCTCTCTCCAGGACTTTCCTGAGACTGTTCCGGGAGCGGAGAAGACTCATCTTGACCCGGCTTTCCTTAAAACCGAGTTCTTCCGCGATCTCCCGTATGGAGGAGCCCAAAAAATACCGGCGGACGAACATCCCCCGAGCTTCCTCCGTCAGGGAGGCAAGCGCCTGATTCAGTACTTCCCTCAGCTCCATGTCCGAAATCTCCCGGGCGTTCTCGTCCGGTATGCATTCCTCCAGTTCTTCGAGCACCAGCGGAATCTGGGACTTTCCCCGCTTCTCGGCATGTTCCCTGTCATAGCGGTCCAGGGAGAGATTGCGGGCAATCCTTCCCAGATAGGCGGACAGAATGTCCGGCCGCTTGGGCGGTATACTGTTCCATGCCCGGAGATAGGTATCCTGCTCACACTCCTCCGCATCCTCCATGTTTCGGAGAATCCGCATCGCAATCCCGCGGCAGAGGCGTCCATACTTGTTCTTCGTCTCTGTGACCGCCCGTTCTGATCTCTTCCAGTAGAGATCAATGATTGCCCCATCGTCCATCCTGCTTCTCCTTCTTTTCCTTCATTTTTCCAGACGGAAAATCCTGGGGCTCCGTCACACCCTGCAAAAGCTGATCCGAAAGAAAGATCGTCCCCGTCCAGTCGCAATCTTCTTTCAATGTATGAGGTCTGGTAAAAGCTGCTATGCCCATATTGAAAATACATCCTGCATTTTCTTTTGAACTGTGTGGCCTCGCTCGGCGCAAAGCGCGCAGGCGGACTGATTACAGAAACGAAAAAGCGGGAGGTCAGGAAAGGGCAGGCTTTCCGCCTCCGGCGGATTTGCCTGCCCTTCCTATATCCTTCCCTTCATCGCAGGGAGCACAGCAGCCAAAAAGGTGCAGCCTCGATGACATTTTACCACGTCCTGTGCTGATCTCCCTGGCTTCTGCCCGCAGCTCACTCATGATCTCACTGGCAGTTCAGCGGTCCTTGCTCATGATCTCACTGGCATTAAAGAAATCCAGGAAAGTGTCCGGGCTCTTGTTCACGGAATAGCCGTCCACAAAGCGGCGGGTCTGCCTCAGAAAGTTTCTTCCCAGCTCCCGGTAATCGGTGTCCCCCCAGAGACCGCAGAGATAGACGAATCCGTGACTGGTGAGGTAGGAGAGCTTGTCACTTGGGTAGGTGACCTCTGCCCCGTAGGGGTAGAGGACGATGTCCGCTTTTCCGGTCAGAGATCCCACATTGTTTTCCCACTTGTCGATCTCCTCCTGGAAGGCAGCTGTCGACATGGAGACATCATTCATCTCGACATGGGACCAGCCGCAGCAGGCGATGCGCCAGCCTTCCTCTGTCAGGGCTCTGGAGATACGCTTCACCGCGATCTGGCTGTCGCTAAGGCCTTCTTCTGAGAAATCCGTTGATTCTGACATGGAGCTTTCCTCTTCCTCCTCTGACAGGCTGATGCCGCCAACGGCCAGGCCCGCGAGGCCGTTTCCAAGGCCCTCCGAGCCGGATCCGGAACTTCGGATCATATTTTCCGGAATCTTATAGCCAAAGACCCCCTCGGAGCCGGACACGGAGACAATCCCCCTGGCGCCTCGGAATGAAAAGTCCGGATGTTCCCTGATGAAACTGTCCAGAATCGGGATGAAGTCATAATCCCCGGCCGTGGAATGTCCCTCCTGATCGCTGATCTCCGCCTTCACACAGCCCTCTGCATCCAGTACCAGCCGCTGGGCGATGCCGTCCCCGCTTTTCACATTCGCATAGTTCAGGTTGTCCTGGGAGAGGATGATGGGCTTCCGGTCCTGGGGGACCTTGATGGTCTTGTTCTGCATAATGAAACTGTCCCCGGCGGTTACAAGGCCTGCGATGTCATGGATGTCGATCAGGATATAGTCTTTCCGATAAAGACTCTCCAGAATCGCCTTGAACTCCCCGGTGGTCATCATCGAACTCTTATAGCTTTCAGACGAGCTGTCCCCGTCAAAGGCCAGAGACGTGTCCTCAATCAGGGTCGGGAAGCAGAGGTGGGGGATTCTGTTCTCCCAGTTGATCAGCACGGAGTCCCCCTGCTCATACTGCCGCCTGGCATCCAATACCCGCTGATCCATGGCAGTGGTGCTGGAAAGAGAATTCAGAAGTGCGATGGCTTTGTCAAAGTTGTAGCCGGCAGCGAGCACCCGGGCAGTCTCCAGTGTTTCCTGAAGGGTCTGCTCATCCGCCTCGGACTGCTCTGCTGCCTGCCTTTGCTCGGCCATCCAGGGCGTCTCGACAGGCTCGTTGTTCGCATACATGCCGTCCGTCCCGATTGCCTCGGCGATCTGATAGTTCATCTGGCCCCGGGTGCATCCCGACAGCAAAACCCCCGGAAAAAGCAGGAGAGAAAGCGCTAGAATCCCTTTTCCTTTCACCTTTCCACCCTTTTATGCCCTTTCTATGCCCTTGTATGCCCTTGCTATGCCCTCTCATACAAAAACGCGTAAGGCTCCCGCAGATTTCTGTCAGAGAGACTGGATCCGCTTTACTGCCTTTTCTGTGTTCGCCGGACTTCCGAACGCGGTAAGCCTGAAGTAGCCTTCCCCGCTGGGGCCGAAGCCCGAGCCGGGCGTGCCGACCACGCCGGCCTGATTCAGCAGAAGGTCGAAAAAGTCCCAGGAGCTCATATTCCCCGGTGTCTTCAGCCAGATGTAGGGAGCGTCTACTCCGCCGTAGACCGTGTAGCCGGCCCCGCTAAGCCCTTCCCGGATCAGACGGGCGTTTTTCTGGTAGATGCCGATCTGCTCCCGGATCTGGGCTTTTCCCTCCTCCGAGTAGACGGCCATTCCGGCCTTCTGCACGATGTAGGGAGCTCCGTTGTACCTGGTCCCGTGCCTTCTGGCCCAGAGATCGTGGAGGGATACGCCGCCCCGGACCAGAGCCTTTGGGATCACCGTAAAGCCCAGGCGGGTGCCGGTGAAGCCGGCGTTCTTGGAGAAGGAGCGAAGCTCGATGGCGCAGCTCTCTGCCCCATCACACTCGTAGATCGAGTGCGGAAGATCCCCGGTGATATAGGCTTCATAGGCTGCGTCATAGAGAATAACAGCTCCGCTGCTGTTGGCGTAATCCACCCAGTTCTGAAGCTTCTCTTTGCTGATTCCCATGCCGGTGGGATTATTCGGGTAGCAGAGATAGATCACATCCGGCGCCTCCTCCGGAAGACTCGGGCTGAAGCCGTTCTCCGCCCTGCAGGGCATATAGAGGACGCCGCCATAGCGGCCTGTCTCTGCGTCAAAAGCCCCCGTTCTCCCCGCCATGACATTGGAGTCCACATAGACCGGGTAAACCGGGTCGCAGACCGCGATGCGCGCGTCCAGAGAGAAGAGCTCCTGGATGGCACCGGCATCACTCTTGGCTCCGTCTGAGACAAAGATCTCATCCGGCGTGATACGAGCCCCCCTGGCCGCATAGTCGTTTTTCGCGATACACTCCCGGAGCCAGACATATCCCAGATCCGGGGCGTAGCCGTGAAAGCTTTCCGCATGGCCCATCTCCTCCACCGCTTCGTGGAGTGCTTTGATGACAGCCGGGCAGAGAGGTTCTGTCACATCCCCGATCCCCAGACTGATGACTTCCACCTCCGGGTGCTGCGCCTGAAATTCCCTGGCTTTCCTTCCCACAGTGGAAAAGAGATAACTTCCACCAAGCTTCAGATAGTTTTCATTGATCCGGAACATGCTTTCCCTCCTCTCCGGTCGTTCCATACGCTCATGCGGCCACGGACGATAGCTGGCAGATTCTCCTGACC
>CADBUA010000075.1 GCA_902797665.1 uncultured Lachnospiraceae bacterium
CAAAAACGAAAAAACCACAGAATCCCTGTCTTCTCAGGCTCTCGAACGCATGAGAAAAAGTTCCTTGGCCGGGCTTCTCCCTCAGGTGATCCCTTCATCCTGCACTCTCTCATCCAGCTTCGCCCACTCCGCGCTCAGATAGTTCCAATCCGCATCTGTTGCGTTGGGATTCGCCTGAAGTTTCTGAGACTTCTTTCTCAGCTTCTTCGCGGTGCTGACATACTCAGACTCAGAAATCCCGCCTGTGACTCCCTCTAACTCGTCATCCAAAAGTTCTGTTCCAGCCATTTTTTATTCCTCTGATTCTCCTATTTTCTGGTCCGCTGTTTGTCTGCTGTGTCAGACCATCTGACCGCCAAACGCGCAATCGACCTGATTATCTATTCATGCATCTGTTCCTGAGAGAGGCGCTCTCAGTATCCGGGATTATAGCGTGCAATCCCTGTTCTGACAAGGGTGAACAAGTAATCAGCTGAAAAGAAGCCCCCTCATCTCCCCGCGGAGCTGAGAGGGCAGGGGAAGCTTTGCCCGCTCTCTCATGGCTCGCTGTTTCCTGCTTTCCTTCTCTCTCGGAGATAGCAGCAGCAGCTTCCAGCATCAGGAGGATACGGTGTTCACCACGCCCAGAAAGACCGGCAGGGCAGTCTTCTGGTCCATGATCGCATAGACAAAGGGACGGTCCAGTGTGACCGAATAATACTTCGGCTGGATGGGCGTTGCTGTAGCCCCGTCCATTTCAACCGCTGTCACAGCCGCTGCCTTGGTTCCCTTCCGATTCACTTCGATGTAGGTGACGTGGAGAACATTGCTGATCCTGAGTCCGGCGTTCGGTTCAGTCATGTTGAACACGGCCTGATCTGTGAAAGGATTCCGCATGCCCATTTTCTTCAGGGCTTTGTTCAGGATCACCCGGTATTCTGCCTGAAACTCTGGCATGGTGACCGTGAGGACATCCGGCTCAAAGATGTATTGTCTATTTCGAAACGCGTCCCTGAGCTTCTTTCCGGTCAGAGACTGGAGGAATTCTTCCGTACTCATCCCCTTCCTGGGGAGAAGGCACATGAACATCAGGTCCCCGTCCTGGTAGGGCTTGACGAATCCGCTTCCATTCTTCAGCTTCACATAGAAACTCTCGGTCGATCTCAGCATGGTCACCTTCTCGGTCTTTCCCGCCGCGTTTTTGAAGTTCTGCTTCTTCCAGATCTGATCCTTCTGATATTCCAGCTTCCACTTTCCTTCAAAAGCCACAGCGTTGACCAGCTCCATGACCGTGTTTTCGGAGAACTGATCCACGATATGGCTGATCATCCCTTTGGTCTCTTTATTGACCCAATTGTTGACGTCCTTGACAGTCTCCGCGTTAAAGGCGGCGTCTGTATGGATATGCGCCTTGTAATAACTCTTCGCCGTCTTTCTGTAAGATTCGAGGAGGCTGAAGTTTTTGCGGATCCAGATCGCGTTGGCGATATTCACCTTCGTCTTTTTCGATTCTGACAGCCGCTCGTTGGTCTTTTTTACATAGCTGTTGAAGGCGTCCTGATCCAGCCCGCCCGCAAAAACGGACAGCATCTGGTCTTTCGTCTTCCCCACCGCGCCGGAGGAGGTCAGGCCCAGGGCTTCCGCCACGGAAAGAGGCGATACCATCGCATTCTCTCCTTTCCGAATCTCTGTCCCTGCCGCATTGAGAAGGAGGGATATTGCAAAGTCCGCTTCCTGATTCAGAAAAGTCTCGGAAAAAGACCCGGTATTCTCTTCAGATGCTGCTGAACCGGCTGACACGGATCCCGTGATGAAAATGCTCGAAAGGATCAAAAGGCCCAAAAAAAGGGCGGATGAAATCTTCGGCTTCTTATATCGCTTTCCATATGGTTTTTCCCATGGCTTATCAGGTTTTTGCATCATTCTTTCTCTCCTTTCAAACCACTTGCGTTCAGACGGGCTTTCAGAAATCGACAGAGAAACTCTCCCGGGCAAAGGCGCTCAGGAGACCTGCCCGGCATCTCGATCCTTTCGCATCTCAAAGGTGAAAGCGCCTTTCCTCTCCCCAGGTTCATAGAACGCCATTCCGCCTCATTCGTCAGGATTTCCACTCTGTCAGGCTTTCTCTTTCGGTTTTCTCTTTCGGCTTTCTCCTGGTATTTTCAACTTTCAGGCCAACCCGTCTGGCATACTCGCTGTTCCGTTCAATCTTTTCCATCAGGCGGATCGCCCGAACTCTGTCTCCTGCTGCCATATCTGTCATCCCCCATCTCTCGCTGCATCCCCCCTGGTCTCAGGTCACTTGATCAGGACATACTCAGAGATCAGCTGGCCAATCCGGAGGATATCCACATCACCGCGGAACTCAAAGTGAGCGTGCATCCCATTTGAGAACCAGAGGTCCAGTTCTGAATCCTTGAAGAGTTCCAGGGCGAAGGGGGTCTGCACAGCGAAATACTGGATGTTGGCATAGGGCAGGATGGAAAAGCTGACCCGTTTGCCGGTGATTCCCTGTACGTCCACTGAGATCAGGCGTCTGTCTGTGAAGATGAACTGGTCCCGCACAGTCTTGAAGGCGGCCACAAGCTCCTCCTCAGGCAGCAGAAGCCGCATCAGGTTCGGATGCACGGACTTCTCTGGAATCGGCACAAGATCCCAGGCTGAATCTTTATTGAAATTGATCATGGAATGCTCCTTTCTAAGCGAAAAAGCGCCTCTGTCTCATCTGGCCTTTTACCTGCCTTACCTGCCTTACCGAACTTCCCGAACTTCCCTCTCTGCCGATCTTTCTTTCGTTGTCCAGTCTCCAGGATCCCTCCAAAGCAGAAAAGCCCTGACGGCTCTCCCGGCTCTCCCAGCTCTCCTGGCTCTCCTGGCTCTCCCGGCTCTCCCCAATCTTCCCCCTGAAAGTCAGAATGGCTCTATCCGCCGAATAGATTCGGCCTTTCGTAGATCTCTGGCTCCTTTCTCTTTCATGCCGCGTCAAAAAGACTCCTACGCCCCTCTCCCGATTTTACTCTATTCTTTCTGCCTTGGCTTCCTTTTTCTGATCTGATCCCTCTTCCAGCTTGGACCCTACAGCACTGTCTTTGGCATCGGCATCAGCTTTCGATGCTTTCTGCTTCATGATAGGGGTGATCGAGCGGCGGAAA
>CADBUA010000076.1 GCA_902797665.1 uncultured Lachnospiraceae bacterium
GCGCATAAAAGCGCATAAGAGCGAAGAGTATAAAGTAAAAGACAAAAAACGCTGAAAGACACCAGAAGACTTTAAACCAGGCAAGAATAAAGACACAAAATAGATATAATAGATAAAATAGACACAATAAATGCGATAGATATTGCAATAAACACAACCTATAGAAAGAAGTCAAAAGCTCCGCCCGGTTGATCTCCAGATGGAAGGTGATCCGGGCGGGATATTTTTACCCGGAGGGGAAGCCCTGAGGGTGGGGGGGAGGATTCCGTATGAGCGTGGAGCTTCTGGACAAGACCAGAAAAATCGAAAAACTACTCCACAACAACAAATCCACGAAGGTCATTTTCAACGATATCTGTGAGGTCCTGAGCGAACTTCTGGGATCAAATGTTCTGGTTTTCAGCCGCAAGGGGAAGGTCCTGGGGGTCAGCATCCTGGATGATGGGAGGGAGCTGTCGGGGCTTGAGGCGGAAAGAGTGGGGGATTTCATCAGCCCGGCTCTGAATGAGCGCCTTTTGAGCATCCTGTCGACCAAAGAGCATGTCAATCTGAAGACCCTGGGCTTCAGCGGCTTCTCCCTGGACCGCTTCCAGGCGATTGTCAATCCCATCGAGATCGCGGGGGAACGTCTTGGCACGATCTTCACCTACCGCACCACGATCCCCTATGACATCGACGATATCATAGTCTCCGAGTATGGAACCACTGTCGTGGGCCTGGAGATGATGCGCTCGGTCACGGAGGAGAAGATGGAGCAGATCCGGAAGGTTCAGGATGTGAAGGCTGCCATCGGCAGCCTCAGCACCTCGGAGGTCAGCGTCATCGTCACGATCATGGACGAGCTGGAGAAAGAAGGCGGGGTGGAGTGCCTGATTGCCAGCAGGATCGCTGACCGCATCGGCATCGCCCGTTCCGTCGTGGCCAGTGCCCTCAGGAAGTTTGAGAGCGCCGGTATCATCGTCACCCACTCTGCCGGTACCAAGGGAACCTGCATCGAGGTCAAAAACGACGCTGTCTATGACCAGATGGAGGAACTCAAGCGGGAGTGGAATCTCTGACGGAGCAGAAACGCTTATCTACCTGTCCGGGCAGGGAAATTCATGTCTTTTTTGTGTCTTTTTGTGGGAGGCGCCGCCCGGTCTATTTCCGGATCGGTCCCTTCAGGGGCAGAAAAGCTTGAATTTCAGCCATCTTTCGTATTTTCCACAATCCATTCCGAGCTTTACGAAAAAGGAAGAATGAGAAAAAACGAGAAAAATGGAGTTAATGAGAGCTTAGTCGAGCTCATATCAGAATGAAAGATATCCCCGGGATTTTTCAGGGCTTGCATTCTTCCGATGATTTGATATGATATGTACCGTGATTTAGCACTCGATTTTAGTGAGTGCTAATAAAGAATCAGGATTCGAATGAGACATAGAAATGAGGAGGCATTGTTATGAAGCTTGTTCCGTTGGGAGACAAAGTCGTACTGAAGCAGCTTGAGGCTGAAGAGACCACGAAGTCCGGGATCATCCTGGCAGCAAAGGCGCAGGAAAAGCCGCAGGAAGCAACAGTCATCTCCGTCGGAGACGGCAAGGTTGACGGCAAAGAGATCCACATGGGCGTCAAGGAAGGGGACAAGGTCGTTTATGGAAAGTATTCCGGGACTGAGTTCAAGCTTGGCGAGGAGGAGTTCGTGATCGTCAAGATGTCCGACATTCTCGCGATCGTAGAGTAAAGTCTGCTGGGTCCGGATGGACTGGATCTCAGAGAGAGATAGATGACCTTTGTCCGGCATCTTGCGTCTGAAAGATATGGAATGGGAATGGATGATCCGAACGTTTCACTTTTCCGTCCATGCTTTTGGAGAGGCCGAAAGATCTGCGGCCGGTGGACTTGGGTCTGAATTCGAACAATTCGATTTACAGGAGGATTTGAAATGGCAAAGGAACTGAAGTATGGAGCGGATGCCCGCGAGAGTCTGAAGAATGGTGTTGATAAGCTGGCGGATACCGTCCGCGTAACACTTGGGCCGAAGGGCCGCAACGTTGTCCTGGACAAGGAGTACGGCAGCCCGGTGATCACCAATGACGGTGTGACCATCGCCAAGGAGATTGAGCTGGAAGACCGCTTTGAGAACATGGGCGCTCAGCTGATCCGTGAGGTCGCTTCCAAGACCAATGATGTCGCTGGTGACGGCACCACGACCGCTACGGTTCTGGCCCAGGCCATGGTCCATGAGGGGATGAAGAACCTGGCGGCAGGCGCCAACCCGATGGGGCTGAGAAGGGGGATGCAGAAGGCTACGGACGCAGCCGTTGAGGCCATCAAGTCCATGAGCCAGAAGGTCAAGGGCAAGGAGCAGATCGCGAAGGTCGCGGCAGTCTCCTCCGGCAACGAGGAAGTCGGCCAGATGGTTGCTGACGCGATGGAGAAGGTCTCCAAGGACGGCGTCATCACCGTTGAGGAATCCAAGACCATGCAGACCGAGCTGGATCTGGTGGAAGGCATGCAGTTTGACAGAGGGTATGTCTCCGCTTACTTCGCGACCGATACCGAGAAGATGGAAGCCAATCTGGATGATCCCTACATTCTGATCACGGACAAGAAGATCAGCAACATTCAGGATATCCTTCCGCTTCTGGAGCAGATCGTACAGTCTGGCAAGAAGCTCCTCATCATTGCTGAGGATGTGGAAGGCGAGGCGCTGACCACGCTGATCCTGAACAAGCTGAGAGGAACCTTCTCCGTAGTCGCTGTCAAGGCTCCTGGCTACGGTGACGGAAGAAAAGACATGCTGCAGGATATCGCGATTCTGACCGGCGGCACAGTGATCTCTGAGGAAGTCGGCCTTGAGCTGAAGAACGCGACGGTAGATCAGCTCGGCAGAGCCAAGAGCATCAAGGTCACCAAGGAAAACACCATCATCGTTGACGGTGAGGGCGCGAAGGATGCGATCCATCAGAGAGTTGAGCAGATCCGCGCGCAGATCGAGGAGACCAAGTCCTCCTTCGATAAGGAGAAGCTGCAGGAGCGTCTGGCCAAGCTGGCCGGCGGCGTGGCTGTCATCCGTGTCGGCGCTGCGACCGAGACAGAGATGAAGGAAGCCAAGTTCCGGATGGAAGATGCCCTGAACGCGACCAAGGCCGCGGTTGAGGAAGGGATCATCGAGGGCGGCGGATCCGCGTATATCCGCGCTGCCAAGGCTGCAGCAGGCAAGCTGGAAGGCCTGACCGGGGATGAGAAGACTGGTGCTTCCATCGTCCTGAAAGCGCTGGAGAGCCCGCTGTTCTTCATCGCTGAAAACGCTGGTGTTGCCGGCGCGGTTGTTGTCAACAAGGTCAAGGAATCCGCAGAAGGAATCGGCTTTGACGCGGCGAAGGAAGAGTATGTGAACATGATCGAAGCTGGCATCATCGATCCGGCAAAGGTCACGAGAAGCGCTCTGCAGAACGCCTCCTCTGTTGCTTCCACGCTCCTTACCACCGAAGCGACCGTCGGTATCATCAAGGAACCGACCCCGGCTCCGGCAGCTCCGCAGCCCGGTATGTATTAATCCGGAAGGCAAAGCTGAGATCTCCCGTCAGGGGCAGAATAGCTCCCTGAACGCTGGAAGACAGAGGCGCGGAAGCATCCGCAGGAGCCTTTCTGGAACTGGCAGCGATAGGAGTTCCATTTCTGAAACTGAATTCGCAAAAAAGAGGTCCCGGATCTTCCGGGGCCTTTTTTGTGGCTTTTTTCTCCTGAAGATCCTCCCGGAAGCTCACGCGTGAGCGAAAGGGGGAAGTATCCAGCCGCTTTGCGCTTCAGCTGAGGAGTTATACCCGAAAGCGAGAGAATCTGGAACAAAATGGGGCGAGCGGGCATATAGCGCTGAAACACAGGGCAGATTCGAATGGTTCCCGCTATAGAACAGAAGAGATAAGAGAAAGCGAAGGGGGCAGAAGGGGACAGAGGCCCTCGTTTTCAGGACGGAAGGGGGCTCCGCTCTTGAAAAAAGCCTCTTCCGTCCCTATAATAGGCCACAGATTTGACAAAAGCGGAGGGTTTCTTTGGAAAACCATCCGCGGAAAGGCGCTTTTTCTGGAGGAGGGCGGGCGTCTCTCCTCGTGTGTTTTTAAGGGAGAAGGAGGAAATCAGAAATCATGAGTGATCTTTATAAGGAGATTCTGGTCAAGCCGGACCACGGCTCAGCCGATTCGCTGAAGAAGGGGCTTGTTATCGCGGGCACCGTCCTGGTCTGCGCGGCTGGGATCCTGATCCATCCGCTGATTCTGCTCGCCGGCGCCATCTTGATCTTTCTTGACTACATGTTCATTCTGCCGCGCTTTGACGTTGAGTATGAGTATCTCTACGTGAATGGGGACATCGATATCGACGTGATCTACAGCAAAATGAAACGGAAAAGGATGGCCAGCTTTGAGAAGGCAAATCTCCTGCTCATGGCTCCGACCGGCTCGGATCATCTGACAGATTACAGGCAGAAGGATATAAAACTGACAGACTACTCGAGCATGAATCCCAAAGAGAAGACCTGGACCCTCTACTATGGGGATGAAAAGAGTACGTCCGGTGTCATTCTCTCCCTGCCGGATGAGATTGCCTCAGACATGCGGAGATACGCGCCCAGGCAGGTATTCTTGCAGTAAGCGGGCGCTTCTGCTATAATGCTCGGGATTTCAATCTGTGCGTTTTATGATCGTCCAAAAGCTTCGCCCGACACGCGAAAATGAGATGATTGGGCAGGCTGCTGCGTGTAAGCATCACGGAAAGATGCTGCGTCAGCCTTTTTGGATTGCAGTTCTTCATTTCCCGGGGCTTTGCCCCGGGAAATGTTAAAAAGTGCCTTTTGCCGTAGGTCAGAAAGGAGCCTGTGTGGGAAAGATTGTAGCTGAAGGGGTTACCTTCGATGATGTGCTTCTCGTCCCTTCTTACTCAGAAGTCATACCAAATCAGGTGGATCTTCGCACCAATCTCACAAAAAAAATCCGATTGAATATCCCTGTCATGAGCGCGGGTATGGACACGGTCACAGAGTACCGCATGGCCATTGCAATGGCGCGCCAGGGCGGAATTGGGATTATTCACAAAAACATGTCAATCGAGGCTCAGGCAGAGGAAGTGGACAAGGTGAAGCGGTCCGAGTACGGCGTCATCACGGATCCCTTCTCTCTGGGACCGGACAATACCCTCCAGGAGGCGGAGGACCTGATGCGGAAGTATCGGATCTCCGGCGTCCCGATTGTGGATCAGGAGGGAAAGCTGGTGGGTATCATCACCAACCGTGACCTCAAGTTTGAGTCAGACTTCAGCCGGCCAATCCGGGAGGACATGACCTCGGAAAATCTGATCACGGCCCGGGAGGGGATCACATTGGACGAGGCCAAGCAGATCCTGGGGAGGGCCCGAAAGGAGAAGCTTCCGCTGGTGGATGAGGATGGGCGTTTGAAGGGGCTCATCACGATCAAGGACATTGAAAAGGCAATCAAGTATCCGCAAAGCGCCAAGGATTCCAAGGGAAGACTTTTAGCCGGAGCCGGGGTCGGCATCACAAGTGATGTCCTGGATCGCGTCGGAGAGCTGGTCCGGGCTCAGGTGGATGTGGTTGTCGTGGATTCCGCCCATGGACATTCCGCAAACGTGCTTCGAGTGGTGCGCATGATCAAGGATGCATACCCCGATCTTCAGGTCATTGCCGGCAACGTTGCGACGGGTTCGGGCACGGAGGCCCTGATTCAGGCAGGGGCAGACTGCGTCAAGGTCGGCATCGGGCCTGGATCGATCTGCACCACCCGCATTGTGGCGGGCATCGGGGTTCCGCAGATCACGGCTGTCATGGATGCCTATGAGACCGCTGAGAAGTACGGTGTACCCATCATCGCCGACGGCGGCATCAAGTTTTCCGGGGACATCACCAAGGCCATCGCGGCCGGTGCGGATGTCTGCATGATGGGATCTCTGTTTGCCGGATGTGATGAGGCACCGGGTGAGTTTGAGCTTTATCAGGGACGCAAGTACAAGGTCTACCGGGGCATGGGTTCCATCGCGGCTATGGAAAATGGCAGCAAGGACCGCTACTTCCAGGGCGGCGCCAAGAAGCTGGTGCCCGAGGGGGTGGAAGGCCGGGTGGCCTACAAGGGGTCTGTGGAGGATTCCATCTTCCAGCTGATGGGCGGTCTTCGCTCCGGCATGGGATACTGCGGGGCGAAGGACATCGAGACGCTGAAGCGGGAAGGGCGCTTTGTGAAGATCACCAGCGCTGCTCTCCGGGAATCTCATCCGCACGATATTCACATCACAAAGGAAGCGCCGAACTACACAGTGGAGGACGGTGTCTCCTGATTCAGCTGAATCGTTTTGCTCCTGTCCAGTCCGCTTTGGCCGCTTGTCGCCGAGTGCGGTAAATTAGTTCAGAAGCAAAGGCCTGGCACACATTCAATGCGGGCGCAGGAGCCTCAGCCCGGCTGAATGCCTGCAGGCGCTTGCGGCTGGACAGGTACAGACTTTCTTTATATAGCGGGAAGCATTTGGATCTGCCAGGCAATTCAACGCTATATGCCCGCTCGCGCTGACTGTTTGGCATTTTCTAAAGCTCGCGGGTATCAGGAGCAGCTTCCGATTTACCCGGGGGGCCTCCGGCCTTTTTGGAGGCAGAAAACATTGCTGGCGGCGGATTGCGCCGATGAGGAGCTCATGAGCGGCAGAAGGGATAAAAACAACCGAGGTGCGTACATAAAGCGGAAGACGGGACAGGCCATCGGGCAGGCTTCCTCCGGCCAGAACAGGAATTCCGAGGGGAAAATCCCCTATCATCCAGAGCAGCAGAAGCGTGTTCTGGACAGAAATCAGGAATATCAGCTTTACCTGGAGGAGAAGCGCAGGAGAAGAAGCGGAAGAATTCTGTTCTG
This sequence comes from uncultured Lachnospiraceae bacterium, assembly GCA_902797665.1. Taxonomy (GTDB): domain Bacteria; phylum Bacillota; class Clostridia; order Lachnospirales; family Lachnospiraceae; genus Porcincola. Next base: position 6,891 of record CADBUA010000076.1, read on the forward strand.
GATTATCTTCCTGGAGATCATTGTGCTTTTGTCCGGCCTGATCTACCTGATGACGCCCAGGGAAGACCCTGAGGTGGAGGCTCTGCTCAACATGAAGCCCAAGATCGCGTATGAGACAGAGATTGAGACCGAGCTGGACCTGGGGCTGGCGGTACCGAGGCCCAATGTCGATATCCAGCTGCTCTCCATCAACGATTGGTCCAGGCCAGGCATTATGACCTCCGGCATATCCAAGATCGTTGTGCATTATCTGGGGAACCCCAAGACAACGGCACAGGAAAACCATGATTATTTCGAGAGCCTGAAGGACCTGCAGGACACCTACATGTCCGCGAATTATGTGACCGGCCTGAACGGGGAGATTATTCAGTGCGTCCCCGACGGGGAAGTGGCCTGGGCTTCGAACAAAGCCAATTATTACTCGATATCGATTGAAAACTGCCATGAAGATGAGTCCGGCAGGTTTAATGACTCGACCTACTGGTCAGACGTTCATCTGGTGGCATATCTGACAGAAAAGTATAATCTCGGGCGGGACGACATTATTCGCCACTATGATGTGACCGGAAAGATCTGCCCCAAGTGGTTCGTGGAACATCCGGACGACTGGGAGAAGTTCAAGGATGATGTCATGACCTACCGTGCCGAATGCGAGGCCCTCCAGCAGGAGGAGTATGAAAAGATCCGCGCCCGGATGCAGCTGGAGACAGAGCCGCAGGATATCCTTCGGGAGTATCTGGACAAACTCAAGCAGCAGGAGGAGGCGGAGTCTGATGTTCAGGCGGAAACCTCCGACAGTGACCTCTGGGAGGTGCTGAAGAAGAAGGCGGAAGCGGTGCAGGAGTAGCGCGTTTCTGAGGGGAGTGAGTGGATGGGTGAGGCATTGGCGTTATATCGGGAAATCCTTCAGGGCAATGATGTGCACAAAAACCTGATCAAGCTGAGATCCTGCATCAGCGACGAGAAGCAGAGAAGGGATCTGATGTACGGGATCGGAGGAGACTTCGATGACCTGTTCCGTCTTTTGTCTGACCCGGATCCCAAGGTCCGGAAAAGCGCGGCGCTGATTCTGGGGGAGACGGAGAACGAAGATGCTCTCCCTGCCCTCATTGAGGCCTGGCAGAAGGAACAGACACTGTATATCCGGGAGGACTATCTGAAGGCGATCTCGAAGCTGGATTACAGCGAGTATCTTCCAACCTTTCGGAGAAGGGTTTCGGAGCTTTATGAGGAGCTCGCGGCAGAGAATCCCACGGCAGAGAATCCCATGGGGGAGAGGGAGACCGAGACAGCGTCTCACTTATCTGAAGCTCCGGGGACGGAAAGCAGAGAATCGGCCCTCTGGGACAACAATAAGCACCTTTATGCGGAGATCCGGATTCTCTCGGAGATGCTCCGAAAAATGGAAAAGCATCAAAGGCACCGCTTTGTCCAGCGGGATCCCACGCCGGATCTGATTCTGATCTGCTCCAGGGCTCAGACGTCCGTGACCATGGATCAGATCAGCTCGGGGACGAAAAAACTCATGACGGGCGGCGTCCGTGTGCGGGCTGGCTCTTTTGATGAGATTCTCAGGATCAGGACCTGGACGGAGTGTCTGTTTCCGATTCCCGGGGCGCACCCGATTTCCGGAGACGAGAAGATGCTGGCCCAGAAGCTCCATGAGCTGAAGATCGGCGCCTATCTCTCCTATCTTCATGAGGACCGTTCCCACAATGTGCCTGAGAATGCGGAAGAGGGGCAGGGCGGGAAAAAGACGGACTGCTTCTTCTACAGGATCGAGCTGAAGGACATGAAGATGGACCGCCAGAAAAAGGGTGTCTTCATTCGGAGAATTGCCTCAAGACTGGATGAACTTGAGCGTGGGAAGCTCCAGAATGCTGAGTCTGAATATGAGGCGGAGATTCGCCTGATCCTGCGCCAGGATGGCTCCTATATGCCCATGCTGAAGCTGTTCACGATCGGGGACAGGAGATTCATCTACCGGAGAATGTCCATCTCTCAGGGAATGTCACCCACCACGGCCGCTCTTGCCGTGGAGATCGCCAGACCCTTCCTGAAGGCCGGGGCGCAGATCCTGGATCCTTTCTGTGGGACCGGGACGCTGCTCATCGAGCGGAACCTGGCAGTTCACGCGGATCCGATTTACGGGATTGATCACTATGAGGATGCCATCAAAGCCGCGAAGGCGAACACCCAGGCCCTCAGAGATGCCTTTTCAAAGGGATGGAAGATGTCTGCGCGCCTCTCTGAAGGAGAGAGACTCAACACGGATATCCACTACATCAACCGAAGCTTTTTCGATTTCACTCATGACTATCTCTTTGATGAGATCATCACCGAACTTCCAACTGTGGAGGAGACCCTCCGGTCGGAATTCTATCGGAGCTTCCTGAATCGCTCTGCCAACCTTCTGAAAGAGGGAGCGGTCCTGATTGTCCTGGCGGTGAATCCAGGACTGCTTTGCGAGGAGGCACGGAAAAGCGCACTTTTCCGTATGGAAAAGATGGCAATCCTGAACGAGCGATCTGACATCGGGGAAGTGATCTTCAGCTTTCAGAAAAGGGAGCTCTGAGGCAGAGCCAGCCCTTCACGCAATGGATACAGGGAGACTTGACGAAGGAATCCGCAAGTGTCCTGAAGTCCTGAAAGCGTTCTTGAATGAATGAGCCGGGAGGCAGATGGAAAGCGCATCTGCCTCCCGTTTTCTGTATGACGGAGAAGGATCGAGGACTGGACAATCCTGACTTGCTGGACTTCTAAGGGAAAGGATGGGAGCGCTTTCCAGAGAGGAGGGGGAGTTTGCGCTCAGAAACAGGAAATGGAGGGTGAAATTGCGAATTCTTCCAGAAATTCCTTCTGAATTTCCGCAAATAAAACCGTTGACAAGACCCGGGTCCTATAGTATTATCTGACATGTCCGAGGGAGAGAGATCA